>DATNCU010000691.1:0-6640 GCA_035607145.1 Thermoanaerobaculia bacterium | reverse complement strand
TCGTCGCCAAGGTCGCCTTGCCACTCGAGGCGTGCGAGCTGCCGATCATCTTCTGGCTCGCCATCTGGGGCGCCCGGCCGCGCCGGCCGCCCGCCGAAGCGGCGCTCGCGCCAGGCTGAGCATGCGCAGGTACCTGAAGATCGTGTCCCTGTCGATGGTGAGCGCCGCGGGCCTAGCCGCCGGTCTGGCGTTCTTGGGGTTGCGGCAGTCCTTGCCGCCAATGCCGAAGCTCCTCGGCAAGATCGAGCGCGGTGCGTTGGAACATGGCGGGCGAAGGCGTACCTGGATCGCGTATCTGCCGCCGAAGCCGGCGGCGCACCCTGCCGTCCTCATCGCGCTGCACAGCTCGATAGGCAGCGGCGAGCAGGCGCGCGCCGGTTTTGGCTACGACTTCGATCTCCTTGCGGATCGGCACGGTTTCATCGCCGTCTACCCGCAGGGCTACGAAGGCCACTGGAACGATTGCAAAGTGAAGGGGCCCTATGCGGCCAAGCGCGAGAACGTCGATGACGTGGGATTCCTGCGCGCCTTGGTGGATCGCCTCGTAACCGACCACGCCGCCGATCGCGAGCGCGTCTACGTCACCGGCATCTCGAACGGCGGGTCGATGACGTTGTGCCTCGCACTCCAGGCGCCGGACTTCGCGCGCGCCTACGCCGCCGTCGTCTCCAGTGTGCCCGCCCGAGAGAACATGGCCGTCACGCCGAAGGGTCGGCCCGTGTCGATCCTGCTCATGAACGGTACCGGCGACCCCATCAATCCGTGGCAGGGCGGCGACGTGGTCCTCTGGCCTGTCCTGGGAAACCGCGGGCCGGTGCTGTCCACGCAAGCGAGCGTCGACTACTTTCGGAAGCTTGCCGGCCTCGAAGGCGCACCCCAGGTGACGCAACTACCGGACCGCGATCCCGGCGACGGGAGCACCGCAGAGCGTTCGCTATGGTCCGCACCCGGCAAGCGCACGGTCGCGCTGTACACCATCAAAGGCGGCGGCCATGGCGCGCCTCACCCCGCCATCCGCGGCCGGCGTCTCCTGGGCAATTCCAACCGAGACATCCACGCCGCAAACGAGATCTGGGATTTCTTCATGGCCGTCGGCTTCTGAGCGACCGCTACGCCGTGTAGTCGCGCCCTCGCGCCCCTGATCGGTTCCGAGAGCGCAACGCGCGTCAGCGGCCACCGTCCTCTACGCTCCGCGTCAGAGCTTGGCTTCGAGCTCCGCCCAGCGCGCGTAGAGGCGCTCGACTTCGGCGCGCGCGGCTGCAGCGGTTGCCGCACGCGCTTGTAAGGCAGCGGCGTCGGTTGCCACCGCCGGGTCGGCGAGAGCGGCATCGGCCGCACCGAGCCGCTCCTCGGCGGCGAGCACCGCCGCCTCCATGCCATCCCACTCCTGCTGCTCGCGGAAGGAGAGCTTCTTCGCTCGCGGCTTCTGCACGATCGCCGGCGCGCCGGCGGCCGGCACCGCCTTCTCGCGCGGCACCGGCTTCTGCCGCCGCTCCAACCACTGCGCGACGTCGGCGAAGCGCTCGGCGCCCCCCTCGCCGTCGAGCGCCAGGATGCCATTGGACACCCGGTCGAGCAGCAGGCGGTCGTGAGTGACGAGCACGATCGCCCCTTCGTGCTCGAGCAGCGACTCCTCGAGCACGTCGAGAGTGGGGATGTCGAGGTCGTTGGTGGGCTCGTCGAGCACCAGCAGATCCGCCGGCCGCAGCATCAGCCGGGCGATGGCGATGCGGGCGCGCTCGCCGCCGGAGAGCCGGCCGACTGGCGTGCGCAGCTGCTCGGCGCGGAAGAGGAAGCGCGCCGCCCACGAGGCGACGTGCAGCGACTGGCCGCGGTAGTCGACGTGATCGCCCTCCGGCGCGAGCGCCCGCGCCAGCGTGCTCTCGGGGTCGACCGCCTCGCGGTTCTGGTCGAAGTACACGACCTGCAGCCACTCCGCCTGACGGATGTCGCCCTCGTCGGGCGGCAGCTCGCCGACGATCGTGCGCAGCAGCGTCGTCTTGCCCGAGCCGTTGGGGCCGAGGATGCCGAGGCGCGACCCGGCGACGAGCTCGAGGTCGAGGCCGGCGAAGATCGTGCGGTCGCCGAAGCGCTTCGCGAGCCCTTCGCCCTTCCACAACCGCTTGGTGCGGCGACCGGAGGCGGTGAAGTCGATGCCGGCGCTGGCGGAAATCGCGGCGCGCTCGCGTGCCTCGGCGAGCTCGGCGATCAGCGACTGCGCGGCGTCGACGCGCGCCTTCGCCTTCGTGGTGCGCGCCTTGGGCCCGCGGCGCAGCCACTCCACCTCCCGCCGCACCAGGTTGGCCAGCGTCTCGCGGTAAGCGGCGTCGTTGCGCAGCCGCTCGTCGCGCGCCTCGAGGAAGTCGGCGTACGAGCCGTCGACGGCGAACAACCCTTCCGGGTAGCGCCGATCGAGCTCGAGCATGCGGCGGGCGAGGCGCTCGAGGAAGTAGCGGTCGTGGCTCACCACCACGAACGCCTTCGGCGCCGTGCGCAGCAGCTCCTCGAGCCAGACGATCCCCTCGAGGTCGAGATGGTTGGTCGGCTCGTCGAGCAGCAGCACATCGGGCGCCGCGGCCAGCTCGCGGGCAATGGCGAGGCGCTTGCGCCAGCCGCCGGAGAGCGTCTCGGTGAGGAGGCTGCGGTCGTCGAAGCCGGCGCTGCCGAGGGCAACGGAGACCAGCCGCGCCCGCTCGCCGTCCGCGAGCGGCTCTCGCGAAGTTCCTCCGGAGGCGAGCGCCTCGACCACCACCTCCTCCACCGTTTTCCCGGGCGCGAACACCGGGTCCTGTGGTACGTAACCGATCCGCGTCCCCTTGCGAGCGATCCGCTCGCCGGCGTCGGGCTCCTCGCAGCCGGCGACGATGCGGAGGAGCGTGGACTTGCCGGAGCCGTTAGGGCCGACCAGACCGACGTGATCACCGGCGGCGAGCGTGAAGTTCAGGCCTTCGAAGACGGGGCGGCCGCCGAAGGACTTGGCGACGGAGCGGAGGGTGATGAGAGGAGCGGGCGGCATGGGGGCCCGGCGGCGGCTGGGGAGTGTACCGCCCAGCGTGCGAGCCTTGGTGCACGGCGTCTTCGGTGCGGCGATCGGGCTCGTAGTTGACGTGCGCGCTCGCGACCCTCAGGGAATCGCGTCGATCCGCAGTGCTGTGAGGAGATCCCTCAGCCGGCGATCGCGTGTCGCCACGGCGCCACCCAGCCTCCGGGCGAGCGTCGCATACATCGCGTCGTAGACCGGGTGGTGGTACCGCACCGCGGTCGACAGCGCCTCGACCGCCATGTCGGCGTCATCGACCGGATGGGTGACCAGCGACAGCGCCGCGCGCAGAGCCTCGACGGCTTCGCCTTCGGTCAGGTGGCCGGCGCGCACGTACTTCCAGAGCGCGTTTGCCGTCTCGACGGCGAAGAGGCGGGGCGCGACGACCGTCGAGGCGGAGCGCAGGAGATCGACGAGCGGACGAGAGTCCTCGAGTCGCAGCACCACCTGCAGTGCCGCGGAAGCGTCGAGGACCACCGTGCTCAAGCGTCGCGGTCCTCGCGGACCAACGCGACGGGATCGGGCAGCGCCGGTCGCGCCTCCTTCGCTGGCTGGTCCAGCGCCTCCAGTGTCCGTCGGCGCCGATCGACGGCGGCGAGCTCGACCATCCCTCTGAGCTCAGCGACGGCCTGTTGCGCGAGGCTTCTTCCTTCCCGGCGAGCCCGCTCGGCGAGCGCTTCGTAGACGTCCTCAGGCAACTCTCGGATCTGTAGGGACGGCATACCATCGCCTCCTAGTTTCATCATAGTGCATGCATATTGATGAGGGGATACGAGGTGGGGAGCGCGGCTAGCCGCGACCTTCGGAGCAGTGGTTGCGGCCGCCGCCAAGCGCTTCGGCGAAGAACGCCGCGATGTCCCGCGCCACCAGCTCCGGCTCCTCCACCGCCGCGAAGTGGCCGCCGCGCGGCATGGGCCTGAAGCGCCGAACGTCGTAAAGGCGCTCGTACCACTCGCGCGGCGGTTCCCCCTCGGACACGAAGTTGCGCGTGAACGCCCCGACCGCGGTGGGCACGCGCACGAAGTCGCCGGGACCGAGGCCGGCTGGGAACCAACGGTTGTCGAAGTAGTCGCGCAGCGAGGTGGTGATGCACTCGCTCGCCCAGTAGACGGTGAGCAGGGTGAGCAGGAAATCGCGCCCGACGCGGGCATCGAGATCGCCGCCGCTGTCGCTCCATGAGCGCCACTTCTCGAGGATCCAGGCGGCGAGGCCGGCGGGCGAGTCGTTGATGCCGTAGCCGACGGTCTGTGGCTTGGTCGACTGGATGGCGCTGTAGCCGCGCTCGACGGCGTCCCACGCCGCGCTCTGGTCCGCGAAGGCGCGCTCGGCCGCCGACAACGGCGGTGAGCCGGGCCCGGTGAAGGGCGCGATCTCGGGCGTCGTCAGGTAGAGGCCGCGGAGGGCCTGCGGCTCCTCGAGCGCCATGTAGGTGGCGACGCCGGCGCCGAAGTCGCCGCCGCCGGCGCCGTAGCGCGCGTAGCCGAGCCCGCGCATGAGGCGGTGCCAGAGGCCGGCGACGTAGCGGTAGTTGACTCCCGTGCGCGGCGGCCGCGCCGAGAAGGCGTAGCCGGGCAGCGAGGGAATGACGAGGTCGAAGGCCGCGCCATCGATGCCGTGGCGCGCCGGGTCGGTGAGCAGCGGCACCAGGGGCAGCAGCTCGACGTAGCAGCTCGGCCAGCCGTGGGTGAGCACGAGCGGGATGCCGCCGCCGCGCACCGCTCGCTGGTGCACGAAGTGGATGCGCACGCCGTCGACCTCGGCGTGGAACTGCGGAAAGGCGTTGAGGGTGCGCTCCTGGGCACGCCAGTCGAAGCCATCGGCCCAGTAGGCGAGCAGCGACCGCAGGTATTCGAGGTCGGTCCCCTGCGACCACGCGGGACCCGGTGCGGGTTGCGGCCAGCGAGTGTTCCGGATGCGCGCCCGCAAGTCGGCGAGGACGGCGTCGTCGACGCGGACGGTGAAAGGCTCGACCGGCAACGGAGGCGGTGAGCTCGGCACGGCAGTGCAGTGTACCGAGGCGCCAGAGGTCGAAGGAGAATCACGCAGTGCGCTACGCGGGCGCGAGCTTTCTTTCGTCGTTCCTGCTGTTCCTGGTGCAGCCGCTGATCGCGCGCCTGATCCTGCCGTGGTTCGGCGGCAGCGCGGCGATGTGGACCACCTGCATGCTGTTCTTCCAGGCGCTGCTGCTCGCGGGCTACGCCTACGCGCACCTGCTTCAGAAGTACGCGAGCCGCAGGTGGGAGCCGCTGATCCACACCGCGCTCCTCGTCGCGGCGCTCGCGACGCTGCCGATCGCGCCGAACGAGGCGTGGAGGCCCATCGGAACCGAGGAGCCGGTGACCCGCATCCTGCTGCTCCTCGGCGCCACCGTCGGCTTGCCGTACTTCCTGCTGGCCGCGAACAGCCCGCTGCTGCAGGCCTGGTTCGCGCGCGCGCGGCCGGGCGAAAACCCCTATCGCCTGTTCGCGGTGTCCAACCTCGGCGCGCTGGTCGCGCTCCTCGGCTACCCGTTCCTGCTCGAGCCTAACCTCGGCGGCCGGGAACAGGTGATCGTTTGGTCGTGGCTGTTTGCCGCCTTCGCGCTGCTGTGCGCCGGAGTCGCGTGGCTGACGCCCAAGGCCGCGCCGGCCGGTCCGGCGGAGGAAGAGGCGGTTACCGGCGAGGAAAGAAGCCCCTGGGCCCTCTGGCTCGCGCTCTCGGCCACCGGCTCGGTGCTGCTGCTCGCGGTAACCAACCACCTGACGCAGAACGTCGCGGCGGTGCCGCTGCTGTGGCTCGTGCCGCTCACCATCTACCTCGCCACCTTCGTCATCACCTTCGAGGGCGAGGGCTGGTACCGGCCGCAGTGGCTCTGGCCGCTGTTGCTCGTGTGGCTGTGCGTGATGGGCTGGCTGCTGGTCGAAACCGACCACGAGCTCGACCTGCCAGTGCAGCTCGGCGTGTTCCTGCCCGGCCTGTTCCTCGGCTGCCTGTTCTGCCACGGCGAGCTCTACCGGCTGCGGCCGTCGCCGCGCCGGCTGACCGCGTTCTACCTCGCGGTGTCGGCGGGCGGCGCGCTCGGCGGGCTGCTGGTGGCGGTGGTCGCGCCGCTCGCCTTCAGCGGCTACTTCGAGCTCGGCATCGGCCTGGTAGTGCTCGCCAGGCTGGCGGCGCTGCGCTTCGCGAGCCTCAACCCGGTGGCGCGCTGGGGCAGCCTCGCGGTGCTGCTCGGCATCGCCGGCTGCGCCGCCTACGACGCCTTCCGTTACCAGCAGGGCGCGATCGTCGCCACGCGCAGCTTCTACGGCGTGCTGCGCGTCCAGGAGCTCGGCCGGCCTGGCGACGCGTCGCACCGGCGCCGCCTGATGCATGGCGCCGTCAAGCACGGCGAGCAGTACATGCACGCCAAGCTCCGCACGCAGCCCACCACCTACTACCACGAGGGCTCCGGCATCGGCGCCGCGATCCAGTCGCTCGGCGCCGCCCCGGCGCGCGTCGGGGTCATCGGCCTCGGGATCGGCACCATCGCGGCGTACGGGCGCGCGGGCGACGTCTACCGCTTCTACGAGATCGATGCGCGCGTGATCCAGATCGCGCGGCACGAGTTCACCTACCTGCGAG
>DATNCU010000678.1:0-2898 GCA_035607145.1 Thermoanaerobaculia bacterium | reverse complement strand
CCACGAGATCATCCTCTACGGGCTCTGCGCCGGCTGCGGGGGGCCGCGATGAGCCGCGGCTTGGGAGCGCGCGGCGCTGCGGTCTGGCTGTTGCTCGCGGGCGCCGTCGCCCTCGCGGCGCTCGCCGCGCGCGGAATGCATGCTCGCCCCGGTCGTCAGGATGGCGGCGATCGCCTGCGCGTCGTAGTGACGGTGCCGCCGCAGGCGTGGTTGGTGAAGCGCCTCGGAGGCGACCGCGTCGACGTCGACGTGCTGCTGCCTCCCGGCGCCTCCGAGCACACCTACGAGCCGACACCGCAGCAGGTGGCCCGGCTCGCCGACGCGCGGCTGATGGTCGAGGTCGGCCACCCAGCCCTGCTCTTCGAGCGCCGCCTGCTCGACGCCATGGTGATTCGCGAGCCGACGCCGCTCGTCGTCGAGATGACGCACGGCCTCGTCCTGCCGGACTCGCCGGCCCCGGCGCCACACAGCCACGGCGCGGACCCGCACGTCTGGTTGTCGCCCAAGGTCATGCGCTCCTCCGCCGTCGCCGTCGCAGCGGCGCTGGAGCGGCTCGACCCTGCCGGCGCGCCGCTCTACCGGGCCAACCTGCGCGCGACTCTCGCCGACATCGACCGGCTCGACGGCGAGCTCGCGCGCGAGCTGAGCGCGCTCCCCGATCGCCGCTTCCTCGTCTACCACCCGGCGTGGGGCTACTTCGCGAACGACTACGGCCTCGAGCAGGTGGCGATCGAGACCGACGGCAAGGAGCCGAGCCCGCGCCGTCTCGTCGAGCTGCTCGAGGAGGCACGCCGCGCCGGTACGCGCGCGGTGTTCGTGCAGCACGGCGAGTACGACCGGCCGGCGCAGGCGATCGCCGAGGAGATCGGCGCCCGCGTCGTCGCGCTCGAGCCGCTGGCCGAGGACTGGCCGGCGAACCTGCGGCGCGTCGCCGCGCTGCTGCGCGAAGGTGCCAGTGGCTGAGCCGCACGCCCACGACCACCATGCGACGGCCGCGCCGCAGCCAGCGAACGCAACGTCGTCGCCGCCCTTGCTCGCCCTCCGCGACGTCACCTTCGCCTACGGCGACGAGCCCATCCTCGACCGCGTCAGCCTCGACGTCGGCCGCCGCGACTTCCTCGCCGTCATCGGCCCCAACGGCGGCGGCAAGACGACGCTGCTCAAGGTGATGCTCGGGCTGCTGGAGCCGCGCTCCGGCCGCGTCGCGCGCTTCCTCGGCGGCGACGGTGCGAGCGGCGTCCGCGCCGGCGCGCTCGGATACGTGCCGCAGTTCGCCACCTTCGACCGCGACTTCCCGTTGCGCGTGCGCGAAGTCGTGCAGATGGGCCGGCTCGGCCTGCGCGGCCCGTTCGGCCGCTACACCTCGGCCGACCGCATTGCCGTGGCCGCGGCGCTCGCGCAGCTCGGCCTCGCCCCGATCGCCGAGCAACCAGTCGGGCGTCTCTCCGGCGGCCAGCTGCAGCGCACGCTCATCGCCCGCGCCCTCGTCGGCGAGCCGGAGGTGTTGCTGCTCGACGAGCCGCTGGCCTCGGTGGACGCCGAGTTCCGCGACAAGCTCGTCGACACGCTCAGCGAGCTGCACGCGACGATGCCCATCGTCGTTGTCACCCACGACCTGACGCCGTTCGCCGGCGTGGTGCGCCAGATCGCCTGCATGAACCGGCGGCTGCATTACCACCCGGAGGGGCGGCTGACGCCGGAGATGCTCGAGGAGGTCTACGGCTGCCCGGTGGAGCTGATCACCCACGGCGTGCCGCACCGTGTGCTGGGCCACCACGACCATGAGTAGATCGGGCGCGAGTGACGGAATCGGTCCATGACCGCCATCCAACACCTGCTCTCCTTCGAGTTCGTCCGTCACGCGCTGCTCGCGGGCCTGCTCGCCAGCGTGCTGTGCGGCGTCGTGGGCACCTTCGTGGTGGTCAAGCGGCTCGTGTTCATCAGCGGCGGCATCAGCCACGCGGCGTTCGGCGGGCTCGGCCTCTGCTACTACCTCGGCGTCGACTACCGCTGGGGGGCGAGCGCGGTGGCGGTGGGCTCGGCGCTGGCGCTCGCCGGCGCCGGGCGTGACCGCGGGCGCTCGCACGACGCCACCATCGGCATCCTCTGGGCGGTAGGCATGGCGGTGGGCATCGTCTTCCTGCACCTGACGCCGGGCTACGCACCCAACCTGCAGACCTACCTCTTCGGCAACATCCTCACCGTCACCGCGCAGGACGTGAAGCTCACGGCCGGCCTCGTCGTCGTGCTGCTCGCCCTCCTCGCCCTCTTCTGGAAGGAGCTGGTGGCGGTGGCCTTCGACGAGGCCTTCGCCGCCGTGCAGGGCGTGCCGGTGCGGCTCGCCCTCGCCGGCCTGATGGTGGCGATCGCGCTCGCCATCGTCTTCCTCATCCAGCTCGTCGGCACGCTGCTGGTGATCGCGCTGCTCACCATCCCTCCTGCCCTGGCGCTGCGGCTCGCCAACGGCTTCTTCGCGGTGATGGCGACCGCCACCGCTGCCGGCGCGTTGATGACGCTCGGCGGCCTCGCCGTCTCCTACTCCTTCGACCTGCCGTCGGGACCGGCGGTGGTGCTGCTCGGCGCCGCGCTACTGCTGCTCGTCGACGGTTGGCGGCGCATCCGGCAGTACACCGCCCGCCGTCTGGAGTAGCATCCCGGCCCGCATGCCGGACACAACCGCACCTCAGGACCTCGAGTCGGTCTTGCGCGACTGGGACGGCGAAGCGGTGCTCTCCCGCTTCGATCGCGAGACGGGAGCGTGGATCTTCATCGCCCTGCACTCGACCGCCCTGGGCCCCGCCCTCGGCGGCACCCGGATGCGCGTCTACCCCACGCCCGCCGATGGCCTGCGCGACGCCCAACGCCTGGCCGAGAGCATGACGATGAAATGGGCGACGC
>DATNCU010000653.1:0-7797 GCA_035607145.1 Thermoanaerobaculia bacterium | reverse complement strand
TTCAAGCGGCCGTCGAGGCGGAGACCTCCAAGGCGGCAGCTCTCGATGCCGAGCTCGAAGCGGCGACGGCGAAAGAACGTGGCTGTCGAGATACCAAGCTCGCAGTCGTTGCCATTGGCTGGGTAGTGGCGGTCGGCGCAGCGATGGCCACCTGGTGGGCCTTCCTGGGCGGACGTTCGGCGTTGGGTGCGGCTATGGTCGTCGCCCTAATACTAGACGCTGTCGTTGCCTCGAAGATCAACAAGGATGTCGGCGAAGAGCTGTCGCGAGCGTCGGCGGCGCGTGGTCGTGCCCGCCATGAGCTCGACGAAACCCGGATGAAGTTGCGGGAGTCCACGAGCGCGCACGAGCTAATCGAGATCCGCATCGGCTCACTACGTCGCCGGCTCGCTATTTTCGGGGAGGCAATTCGACATTTCGAAAAAGCTGCCACAGTGCGCTTGGCTTTCTCCCCTGCGGTCTCGCGGCAGCGGGCACGGGTTGGAGACATCGCTAGGGTCGATCCGCAGCAGATGGAGAAAGAGTCCTTGCGGTTCGACGCCGAACTCTTGCCGCCGCCGCTTCGATTCCTTGCCGAAGACTGCTGCTCTATCGTCCCTGGCTGGGTGCTTGCAAAGCGACTGCGGACTAGTGGCGGCGACGTTTTCAGCCGTGGTGCCGTCTACTTCCAGAAGGCAGCGTAAGACGGACCGGCTCAGTGGAATCAGGCGCCTGCCACGTCCTGAGCCCGCGGCCCGCGCACGATCCAGGCGAAGAAGACGCCCAGAATGCCGAGGGTCAGATGCAGCAGGTTGTCGCAGTGCGAGTAGCCGTGCGGGACGAGCCCGAACAGGTTCGGCGCGATGAAGCCGAGGATGCCGGCGCCGAGCGACAGCACGCCGAGGGTGCCGACCACCTTGCGCAGCACGGGCTCGCGGGCGAAGCCGGCCCAGAGCAGCAGGCCGCCGGTGATGAGGTGGATGACGTTCTCTACGGTGTCGAGGTTGACCAGGCCGAGCAGCGGCTCGGTGCCCACGACGACGCCGACGATGCCGAGGACGATCAGCACGATGCCGACGATCTTGGTGAGAAGACGCAGAACCGGAACGCTCCAAGTGGCAACCATGTCCCTTCCCTCCCTTTTCGACGGGATACGACGTCGAGGCTCGATTGGACGCCCGCGTCGCCTAAGCGACGCGAACAGCTGAGCACCTGATGGCCGCGGTTAGCCGCTGTAGAGAGGCCGGTCGTCGCGCGCGAAGGTGGCGTGAAACGCACCGGCGAGCGGGCCCAGGCGGTCGGGCACCTCGCGGAAGCGGCGCTCGCCGCCGAAGATGCCGAAGAAGTAGCGCCAAAAGCGCCGCCAGGGCCGGAGCAGGAACGGCACCGTGAAGCGGGGCGCGAGGTCGAGCAGGTAGAGGAAGGCCTTCGACGCCTGCAGCTCGGGCTGGATCTCGGCGTCGACGCGCTGTTGGTAGCGGACGAGCTCCGCGGCGTCGCCCGTGGCGATGGCGCGCGTGATCGCCTCGGCCGCGAACTGGCCACTTTGGATCGCGTAATAGATGCCCTCGCCGACTACCGCGTCGATGAGGCCGGCGGCGTCGCCGACGAGTAGCGCGCGCCCAAAGACGAGCGGCTCATCCGGCACGCGGATAGGCAGGTGATGGCCTAAAGCGACGTGCGGTTCCGCATCGCCGATCGCGTCGCGGTAGAGCTCGCGCGTGCGGGCGCAGTAGGTCTTGAGCTGCTTGCCTAGCGCGCGCGGCGTCATCACGCCGAGGGAGAAGTTGGCCGCCTTGGGGAACACCCAGCCGTAGCCGCTCTCCACGCTGCCGAGATCGATCGCCACCGTGTCGCGCCACGCGTCCAGCGACTCCGGTGAGCCGGCGATCTCCCACTCCAGCGCCACCGCCGTGCGCTGGAAGCGCGGAGCGCCGAGGAGCCGCCGCGTCGATCCGTTGGCGCCGTCGGCACCCACCAGGTAGCGGCAGCTGAGCTCGCGCTGCGGCGTACGCGCGACGTAGCCATCCGTCCCTGTCGCGAGCCCGACCAGTGGCGCTTCCTGATGGACCTCGACGCCGACCCGCACCGCCTGCTCGAGCAGGTAGGCGTCGAAGCGGTCGCGCATCACCATCCACGCGAAGGGCCGCTCCCCCTCGCGCACGAACGGCCGGCGGCCGTTCACCGTGATGCGCATCTGGTCCGTGATGCGCTCGATCACCGGCTCGAGCGAGAAGTCGAGCAGCTTCGCGACATGGGGCGCCACCGCCCCGGCGCAGGTCTTGTAGCGCGGCACTCGCTGCTTCTCGATCAGCGCCACCCGCAACGACCGCTTGGCCAGCTCGTACGCCGTGATCGCGCCGGCGGGGCCGCCGCCCACGACGACGGCGTCGTACGCGGCGCTCACGCGCCGTCCCGGTCGCCGCGCCGCGCGCGCTGCAACAGCCAATCTTCCTTGACGACGGCGAAGAGGTAGTTGTCCACCCACTCGCCTTCGAGCTGGAAGTAGCCGCGCAGCAGGCCTTCGCGGTGGAAGCCGAGCTTCTCGAGCACCTTTTGCGAAGCGACGTTGGCGAGCGCGGTGCGCGCCTCCAGCCGGTGCAGCCTCGTCCTCGCGAACAGATCGGTGATCAACCGCGCCAGCGCCTTCTGCATCAGCCCGCGGCCCTGGAACGCCGTCGACAGCGAGTAGCCGCACTCGGCGAGGCCGTGCTCCCAGCTGTGGACGACGAGCGTGATCCAGCCGGCGGGCTGGCGGTGGACGAGGACGATCCAGTCGAAGCGGTCGCCGCGGTTGCGCCAGAGGTCGTCGGCGCGGCGCGCGGCGAGCTCGGCGCGCAGCTGCGAGGTGGAGAGCGGCGCCAGCGGCTGGTAGCGGCGCACGCTCTTCTCGCTGCGCCAGAGGTGGAGCAGCGCGGCGTCCTCGGGGCGCGCCGGCCGCACCTCGACCTCGGCGCTCAAGGGCCGGTGGCGATGGACGTCGATGGCGATGGCAGTGTGCGCGGCCGATGCGCCGTGATGCGCAGCGGCGGCGTCTCCTCTCTGGCGAGGCGTGGTCCGCGGAGCCCGAGCAGGAACAGGTAGCCGTAGCCCTGCAGGAAGAGGTAGAGGAACGGCAGCGACACCCATTGGCGAAGGGCCACTGCGGCTACGAAGCAGCCGATGAAGTAGATGGTGAGGACGCCCTCCATCCAGAACGAGAGACGGCGGCCGCGGCCGTAGGTGCGCCGACCGCGCGCGTCACCGGCGTACTTCGGCGTGCGCTGGAAGGTGCCGCCGCGGACGAAGGCGCCGGCCACCACCGCGGCGCTGTTGGTCACCGAGAGGCCGATGCCGGTCGCCATCAGGGCGGGCAGCAGCCGCAGCCGCGCGCGCCACGGCTCGCCGGCCGCCACTTGGCCTGCCACGTAGAAGAGCAGCACCGAGCCGCTCGCCAGCGAAAAGAGCGGCAGGTCGACGGCGAACAGCTGCCACCAGCCGCCGCCGCGCCGCAGCAGCATGGCGGGGAAGATGAGCGCCGCGAGCACGGCCATCAACGCGTAGGAGAGGTTGGCGGTGAGGTGCATGAAAGCCTCGCGCCGCACCTTCCACGACAGCGGTGCCGCGAGGAGGCGCGGCAGCAGCTTGCGCGCCGTCTGCGCGCCGCCCTTGGCCCAGCGGTGCTGTTGCGCTTCGAGGTCGGCGGCCTCGACCGGCAGCTCCGCCGGCACCACGACCTCGGGCACGAAGACGAACTTCCAACCAGCGAGCTGCGCGCGATAGGAGAGGTCGAGATCTTCGGTCAGAGTGTCAGCCTGCCAGCCGCCCGCCTCCTCGATGGCGGCGCGCCGCCAGATCCCCGCCGTGCCGTTGAAGTTGAAGAAGCAGCCGCTCCTGTGGCGGGCGGCGTGCTCGATGGCGAAGTGGCCGTCGAGCAGCATTGCCTGCACCTTCGTCGCCAGCGAGTCGGCGCGGTTGAGGTGCCCCCAGCGGGCCTGCACCATGCCGGTGCGCGGGTCGGCTCCGGCGCCGCAGAACCAGGGCACGAGGCGGCGGAGGAAGTCGCGGCCGGGCACGAAATCGGCGTCGAAGATGCACAGCAAGTCGCCGCGCGCGTTCTCGAGCCCGGCGGCGAGGGCGCCCGCCTTGAAGCCGGTGCGTTCGGCGCGCCGCAAGTGGTGGACGTCGAAGCCTGCACTGCGAAGCGCGGCGCAGACCCGGGCGACGATCGTCGAGGTGTCGTCGGTCGAGTCGTCGAGCACCTGCACCTCGAGGCGACCCCTGGGGTAATCGAGCGCGGCGACGGCGCGCAGCAGCCGCTCGGCGACGAAACGCTCGTTGTAGAGTGGCAGCTGCAAGGTGACGAGCGGCCACGCGTCTTCTGCCGGCGGGAGCGGCGCCACGAGCGGAGGTTTGCGGTGGCGCCACCAGCCCGCGACCAGCACCAGCCGGTGCATGCCGTAGAGCGAGAGGACGGCGAGCACCGCGTAGTAGGCCGCGAGCAGCGCCTTCGCCCCCCACTCCATCGCGGCCCCCGATGCCGGCGTCAGCAGCTCCACCGGGCCCACCTCATCGCGACGTGTCGACGTCCCGTCGATCGCGAATCGCGTTCGCCTTGCCGCTCGCGGTGCAGGCGATCGCTCTCGGCGTGCTCGCCGCGGCGGGCGATCCGACACGGCGGCCGCTGCTCACGCTGGCGTTGCTCGGCGTCGGTTGCGCGGCGCTGGTCGCGCTCGTTCGCGGCGCCGCCCGCGCGGCCGTCTCGCCCGCCGCGATCCTCGGTGCTGCGGCGTTGCTGCGTCTCCTGCTGCTGCCGCTGCCGCCGGCGCTGTCGAGCGACGTCTGGCGCTACCTGTGGGAGGGCCGCGTCGCCGCGCACCGCGGCAACCCCTACCTGCAGGCGCCCGACGACCCGGCGCTCACTCCGCTGCGCGACGAGCTGTGGACGCGCGTGCAGCACCGCGCCGTGCCGTCGGTCTACCCGCCGCTCGCGATGTCGCTCTTCGTGCTGCCGTCGGGGCTGCCGCTCGGCGCCGCGGTCATCGCGTGGAAGCTGATCGTCGCCCTCGGCGACCTCGCCGGGTGCGCGCTGCTGCTGCGGCTCGCCGCCGCGCGCGGCCTCCCGCGTCACCGCGTGCTCTGGTACGCGGCGCACCCGCTGGCCGTGCTCGAGGGCGCCGGCATGGGCCACGTCGAGCCGCTGGGCGTCGCGGCCGCCGTGCTCGCCGTCCTGCTGCTGGTGCGCCGACGGCCCACCGGCGCCGGCGCCGCGGCGGCCGCGGCCGGGCTCCTCAAGGTCGCGCCGTTCGCGGCGCTGCCGATGTGGATACGGCAGGCGCGCGAGCTCGCGCGCGCCGATGCCGCCGAGCTCGACGAGAACGCGCGCCGTGCCGGCGCGCGGGGCGACGACACGCGCCGCGCGGGTCGGAACGCCGCGTGGCTCTTCGCCGTGGCCGCGATCGGTCTCGCCGCGATCGCGCTGCTTCCGGCGCTGCTCGCCGCCGGCGGCATTCCCGCCGGCCTCGTCACCTACACGTTGCGGTGGGAGTTCGGCGGTCCGCTGCACGAGCCTCTCTGGCGGCTGCTGGCCGCGGCCCACGCGCCGGAGGCCGTCAAGCACGCTCTCGATCTTATGAAAGAGTGGACGGGAATGCATGCGCTGTGGAACCGCGCCTATCCGTGGGCGTATCCGCAGCTGATCTCGCGCCTGCTGCTCGCCCTCGTCGCCGCGGCGGTGGTGCTGCGCTCGGCGCTCTCGCGACGCGGCCCGTGGCGCGATCCGGTGCGCGGCACCGCGGCGCTCTTCGCCGGCCTGCTCGTCTGCTCGCCGACGGTCTACCCGTGGTACTTGCTGTGGGTGCTGCCGTGGGCCGCGCTCGCCGGCAGCGCGACGTGGATCGCGGCGGCGACGACGGCGCCGCTCCTCTACCTGCCGGCGCTGCTCGCTGTGCCGCTGTGGCCGTGGGTGTTCGTGACGACGTGGGCGCCTGTAGGCCTGGTTTGGGTTGGGGAGCGGTGGCGCGCACGACGGACGCGGCAGTGAGCGCGGAAGAGTCGGCTTTGTCGCCGCCAACCTGGCGCCTCATCGTCTCCTATCGCGGTGATCGCTACGCCGGCTGGCAACGCCAGGACAACGCGATCACGGTGCAGCAGATGCTGGAGGAAGCGCTCGCGGAGCTGCTCGGAGCGCCGGTGCGGATCACCGGAGCGAGCCGCACCGACGCCGGCGTGCACGCACGCGGGCAGGTGGTATCGCTCGCCGCCGAGGCCGCCGCAGGCGCTCTGGTCCATGGCACCAACTCTCGCTTGCCCGACGACGTGCGCGTACTCGCCGCCGCGCCGGCCCCCACCGGCTTCCACGCCCGCAAGCACGCGCGCGCCAAGGAGTACCGTTACCACCTCCGTCGCGAGCCGGTGCTGTCGCCGCTCGACGCCCCCTTTGCCGTGCGCGTCGAGGACGACCTCGACCTCGCGGCGATGCGTGAGGCCGCAGCCCTGCTGGTCGGCCGCCACGACTTCACCGCTTTCGCCAAGGTCGGCGGCAGCGAGACGCACCCGTTCCGCCGCCTCGACCTCGCCGAGTGGCGCGAGGACGGTGCCGCGCTCACCTTCGTCGTCAGGGGCGAAGGCTTCCTCCGCGGCATGGTGCGCGCCCTCGTCGGCACGCTGCTCGAGGTGGGCCGCGGGCGCCGCACGGTCGCTTCCTTCGCCGGCCTCCTCACCGGCCGCGCACGCGCCGAAGCGGGCCCGAACGCCCCCGCGCACGGCCTCGTCCTGCAGCGGGTCGACTACCCGAAGAGTGGCTCGCCGGACCCGCCGGTGAGCCCGCGGTGAGGCGGCCCTGAGACGCTCCTGAGGCACCGTCGCGGCGGTCCGGGAAGCCCCGCAGACTGTGGTACCTTAACGAGTTGACGCCATGCCCGACCCGTCTCGCCTCGCCACCCCCGGATCCCCGGAAGAGCTGATCGTCAGGCGGCTGGACCTCACCCGGCTGCCGCGCCACGTCGCCATCATCATGGACGGCAACGGCCGTTGGGCGAAGGCGCGCAGCCTGCCGCGGGTCGAGGGGCACCGCGCCGGCGTGCAGGCGGTCAAGGACACGGTCGAGGCGGCCGGCCTGCTCGAGCTGCAGGCGCTCACCCTCTACGCCTTCTCGGTCGAGAACTGGAAGCGTCCGCGCTACGAGGTGTGGACGCTGATGAACCTGCTCAAGGACTACATCCGGCAGGAGCTCGAGACGCTGGTGCAGAACGACGTCCACCTGGAAGTCGTCGGCCGCTGGCGCGAGCTCGACGCCTCGGTGGTCTCCTCGCTCGAGCGCGCCATCGCGGCCACCGCGCACTGCGGCGGCATGCGGCTCAACATCGCCCTCAACTACTCAGGGCGCTGCGAGATCGTCGACGCCTGCCGGGCCATCGTCGCCGACTGGGCGGCCGGCAAGCGCCTGGACATCGACGAGGAGACGCTGGGCCGCTACCTCTACACGGCCGGTCTGCCCGACCCCGACCTGCTGGTGCGCACCTCGGGCGAGATGCGGGTCTCCAACTTCCTGCTCTGGCAGATCGCCTACAGCGAGATCTGGGTCACCAACACGCTGTGGCCCTACTTCCGCCGACGGGAGCTGTCCGAGGCGATCCTCGACTACCAGCGCCGCGAGCGGCGCTACGGCGGCGTCTCTGGTGACGAGGCGGTGCTTGCTCCGCAGGCCCAACATCGCTGAGCGCGGTTGGCGGGTGCGGACATGAGGCGGTTGATCACCGCCGCCGTCGCCGTGCCGGTCGCGCTGCTCGCCACCTTCAAGCTCCCGCCCTGGGCCTTCTTCGTCTTCCTGCTGCTGTT
>DATNCU010000649.1:0-2528 GCA_035607145.1 Thermoanaerobaculia bacterium | reverse complement strand
CCGCCGGTATCGCGGTGACCGGCTGCACGGGGCTGCACACGACAACCGTGCACTGCCTCAATCTCGGGGTCGGCCGGACGCTCGCGGTGTAGGTGCAAGGCGTCCGAACGCCAGGCGCGGTGCTCCACGTCAGTGCAGTGGGGCTGGGTGGCGGTGTGCGCGACTACCCACTGTGAGACCGGCGGTCTCGCGCGACAAACGACGGGCATCCTGAACGGTCAGTCACGGGTACGACGACCGCAAGCGACTGGGTATATACGCCGTCCGCGCCGGTTACGGTGCGACGCCGCCTCGATGCGTGGATGCTGTGAGTGTGCGACCGGGCGGCGGGGCCGCGCTCGAGGAGGAGGCGCGAGCGCGGTATCTCGACCTTGACTTCCCCGCGGCGATAGCGGCGTGGGAACGGTCCTACGCGGCCTACCGTGCGGATGGCGACGCGGTCGGGGCGGTGCGCATGGCGCGCACGCTGGCGGGCATGCACGGTCAGATCACTGGGGATGTCGCAGTGATGAGCGGCTGGTTGGCCCGGGCGAAGACGCTGCTCGCCGCTGCCGGCGAATCCGCCGAATCGGGCTGGGTGGCGCTGAACACGGCGATGTTCGAGGGTGAGCGCGCTCGTCGGCACGCGCTGCTGCACGACGCGATCGGCGTCGCGCACAGGTACCACGACACAAATCTCGAGTTCACCGCGATGGCCTACCTCGGCGCGAGCCTCGTGCACGACGATCGCACTGACGACGGCATGCCACTTCTCGACGAGGCCCTCGCCGCGGTCGTCGGGGACGAGGTAGACGACGTTTGCGCCGTCGAGGAGATCTTCTGCCAGCTGTTCGCGGCCTGCGAGTACGCGCACGACGTTCGTCGCGCGGACGAGTGGATCCGGGTGGGTGAAGCCGTCGCCGCGCGGTACCGGTTGCCGGCGGTGACCGCGTTCTGCCATACGCACTACGGCGGGGTACTCACTGCCGCCGGCCGCTGGCCGGAGGCCGACACGGCGTTGACGGAGGCCGTCCGGTTGTGGGGTCTGGGCCGCCGCACCGCGCAGCGACGAGGTGCCGCGATCCGGCTTGCGGACCTGCGCGTGCGGCAAGGCCGCATCGAGGAGGCCGAGCAGCTGCTCGCCGAGTTGACCGCCGATGCGGAGGCGGCGCTCCCACTCGCCGCGATACACCTGGCCCGCGGCGAGACGACGCGGGCGGCAGACGTGCTGGACCGCGGATTGGCGCAGCTGCCACTGGACAGCGCGGTCGCGGCACCGCTGCTCGCGATGCTCGTCGACGTGCACCTCGCGGCCGGCCACGCCGCCGATGCCGCCTCCGCAGCCGAGCGGCTGGCGGCCATCGCCGCCCGCCACCGCGGCCCGTTCCTCATGGCGTCAGCGGCGTTGGCGCACGGCAGTATCGCGTTGGCTGACGGGCTCGGCGACGACGCGCGTACCTGCTTGCGGGAGGCGTTGGCCGGTTTCGCCGGCGCCGAGCTGCCAATGGAACTTGCCCGCACCCAGCTCGCGCTCGCGGCCGCGCTTGCGAAAGACCGGCCGGAAGTCGCGCTGGCCGAGGCGCGTGCCGCGTTGGCCGGCTTCGAGCGGTTACGGGCCGCTCGGCACGTCGATGCGGCCGCGGCATTGCTCCGCTCGCTCGGCGTCCGACCAAACACCGCGATACGCACCGACGGGCGGCTGACCGCTCGCGAGGCAGAGGTGCTCGCCCTGCTCGGGCATGGCCTGTCCAACCCGGAGATCTCCGACCGACTGTTCATCAGCCGCAAGACCGTCGAGCACCACGTCGCCAACGTGCTGGCGAAGCTCGGCCTGCGCAGCCGTGCTGAGGCGGCCGCGCACGCGGCCCGGACCGCGAAATAGGGGATCTCACCGATCCCGAGCCGTGCGAGCCGCGCCATTCTCTGCGCAACTCGTTCGAGAGGAATGCGCGATGTATGACGCGATCGTCGTCGGCGCTCGTTGCGCCGGCTCCCCTACCGCGATGTTGCTCGCCCGGCAGGGTTATCGGGTGCTGCTGGTCGACCGGGCCGAGTTCCCAAGCGACACAGTGTCCACGCACGTGGTGCAGGCACCGGCCGTCGCCGCCTTGCATCGCTGGGGGCTGCTCCCGGAGGTCGTCGCCTCGGGCGCGCCGCCGATCAACACCTACTCGTTCGACTTCGGTCCGCTGCAGATCACCGGTAGGCCCCAGCCCGTGGACGGCTTCTCCGCCGCGTACGCGCCTCGCCGCACCGTCCTCGACAAGATCCTCGTCGACGCCGCAGTGCGTGCCGGCGTGGAGCTACGCGAGCGGTTCAGCGTCGATGGGTACCTGGTTGAGGACGGCGCCGTGGTCGGTGTCCGCGGTCACGAATACAACGGCGCGGCCGTCGTCGAGCGGGCCCATGTCGTGATCGGCGCGGACGGTCGCAACTCGGAGCTGGCCCGGACTGTGCACGCCAAGGCGTATGCGGAGAAGCCGCGCGCACAGTGGGCGTACTACACCTACTTCCGCGACCTGCCGGTCGACGGGTTCGAGATCTGCATC
>DATNCU010000648.1:0-4758 GCA_035607145.1 Thermoanaerobaculia bacterium | reverse complement strand
TGCGCCGGCGTGGGCATCAGGAACTGCCACCCGAGAAGGATGACGAGGGAGATCAGGAAGAACAGCAGCAGCCGGCGATTGTCCACGTCGTCTCGCTCCTACGGCCGAATCGCGCGGGCGATTCCAGCCCCGCTCTCACTCGCGATGGGAATCCCAGCTCTGAAGGGTGGCCCCGGCGGTCACGGCAGGTCGATCCCGCCGGGGTGAAAGGGCTGGCAGCGTAGCAGGCGGCCACCGGCGCGCAGCAGGCCCCGCGCCACGCCGTGCTTGATCACCGCCAACCGCGCGTACTCCGAACAGGTCGGCACGAAACGGCAGGACGGCGGCAGCAGCGGCGACACCCACTGCTTGTAGCCGGCGAGCAGCCAGAGCACGGCAGACTTCACCGCCGCCTTCATCGGCGACCTTGCGCCGCGCCGCTGAGCAGTCCTTCGATTTCATGCCGCAGTGCGGCAAAGTCGACCGCCGCCGCCTCCGGCTTGACGTGGACGACGAAGTCCCACGCCGGCAGCCCGGCGCGCGACGGCGCGCGACGAAAGACTTCGACGATGCGGCGCTTGAGGCGATGGCGAACCACCGAGTTGCCCACCTTGCGGCTCACCGTCACTCCCAGCCGCGCGGCGCCCTCCTCGTTGGGAGCGAAGTGCAGCGTCACCAGCGCGCCCGATCGACGCCGCCCGCGGCGGTAGGCCCGCAGGTAATCGCCGCGCCGGCGCACCCGCTCGCCGCGCCGCAGCCGCTCGCCTTGCAGCGGCTTCGCCGCCGGCGCGGGCGCCGCTGCGCTCAGACGCTCAGCCGCTTCCGACCCTTGCGCCGCCGCCGCGACAGCACGGCCTGCCCGTGACGGGTGCGCATCCGCACCAGGAACCCGTGCGTGCGCTTGCGCCGCCGGTTGTTGGGCTGAAACGTTCTCTTCACGTCGCACGTCCTTCCTGCTCAGTCATTTAGCCTGCTACTCAAGATATGGCGGAGAGGGTGGGATTCGAACCCACGGACCACGTGAATGGTCAACGGTTTTCGAGACCGCCCCGTTCGACCGCTCTGGCACCTCTCCGTAAAGAACTCTGTCCGCTCTTCTCTTAGCTCCGAAGGGCGGCGAGCGAAGCAAGCCGCCCCCGCCACGAGCGCTGCACAACCTCTTACCACCAACGCCGGGTGGGGCGAAGAGTGGGATTCGCTCCTGAGGTCCCTCGCCGCGCAGCGGCGGGGACCGACGACCGAAGCCCGCCCTCTCGCCGAATCGCGCTGCGCGCGATTGGCGGAGAGGGCGGGATTCGAACCCGCGGTAGAGTTTCCCCTACACACGATTTCCAGTCGTGCACCTTCGGCCACTCGGTCACCTCTCCGCGGCGATGAAGCCTTCGACTTAGAAAGAACCCGCGCGCTCGTCCCGGAGCCTCCGGAAGAAGTCGCGCAGCAAGGCACCGCACTCGTCCGCCAGCACGCCCGACACCACCGTCAACCGGTGATTGAGCCGCGGGTCGCCGGGGATGTCCCCCAACGAACCGCAGTAACCCGCCTTGGGATCGGAAGCGCCGAAGACCAGGCGCTCGACACGGCTGTTGACCAGAGCGCCGGCGCACATCGCGCAAGGCTCCAGCGTCACGTACATTGTACAGCCGAGCAGGCGCCACCCCGGAACCCGCGCCGCCGCCTGGCGCAGGGCCAGGAGCTCGGCATGCGCGAGCGGGTCCCCCTCGATCTCCCGGCGGTTGTGCCCGGCGCCGAGCAACTCGTCGCCTCGCACCACCAAGGCCCCCACCGGCACCTCGCCGACCTCGGCGGCCCGGCGGGCCTCGTCGAGCGCCAGCCGCATCCACTCCCGGTCGTCCATGGCCGAAGGGCTGCCCCGGGTCGAGGCAGGGCCGCGTATTCTAGGGCATGACGCCCGCGGCGGCCAAACTGACCCGTCCGAACGGGCTGGACGCGACTGCTACGATGGCGATGCGACAGGTGGCGGGCGTGAAGGGTTCGGGTCCTGTGCACCGGACGGCACCGAACCTCGTCAGGCCCGGAAGGGAGCAGCGATAAGGCGTCCGCGCCGGGTGCCGCAGCGTTACCGGAACCCTTCACTCACGCCACCTGCCGCACCCCGATTCCCATGACCTACCAGGCGCTGGCGCGCAAGTGGCGCCCTCAGGACTTCGCGAGCCTCATCGGCCAGGAGCCGGTGGTGACGGCGCTCCGCAACGCGCTCGTCGAGGGACGCATCGCGCAGGCCTACCTCTTCGCCGGCATCCGCGGCGTCGGCAAGACGACCGCCGCCCGCGTGCTCGCCAAGGCGCTCAACTGCGAGAAGGGGCCAGCGGCCGATCCCTGCAACGAGTGCGTCTCCTGCCGTGAGATCACCGTCGGCGCCGACCTCGACGTGCTGGAGGTCGACGCCGCCACTTACTCGAAGGTCGAGCAGGTGCGCGACCTGACCGAGAGCCTGCGCTACGGCCCGGCGCGCGACCGCTACAAGGTCGTGGTGCTCGACGAGGTGCACCGCCTCTCGCGCCAGGCCTTCGACGCGCTGCTCAAGATCGTCGAGGAGCCGCCGCCGCACCTGGTGTTCGTCTTCGCCACCACCGAGGCCGAAGCGGTGCCGGCGACGATCCTCTCGCGCTGCCAGGAGTTCCGCTTCCGCCGCGTGCCGGTCGAGACGTTGGCGGCGCATCTGGAGACGCTGTGCCGCGCCGAGGGTATCACCGCCTCAGCGAGCGCCGTGCGTCTCGTCGCCCGCGCCGGCGAGGGCAGCGTGCGCGACGCCGTGGCGCTGCTCGACCAGCTCGCCACCTACGGCAGCGGCAGCATCGCCGACGCGGACGCCGCGCGGCTGCTCGGCGGCTTCGACCTCGACCTCTTCCACCGCCTGCTCACGGCTATCGCCAAGGGTGACGGCGACGCGGTGGCGGCGCTCGCCGCCGGCGTCGAGGAGGAGGGGTGGGACCCGCGTCAGCTCTACAGCCGTTTCCTCGGCTACTGCCGCGACGCGCTGCATCTGGCGCTGGGCGGCCGTGAAGCTGCGTCGCCGGCGGCCGCCGTCTCCGCGCGGCTCGACCTGCCGGCGGACGAGGTGGTGCGGCTGCAGGCGGTGGCCAAGGAGGCGGGCTACGAGAACCTACTGCGCCTGCTCCACCAACTCATCGCCGCCGAACAGTTGGTGCGCAGGAGCGAGGTGCCCGGGCTTGCGCTCGAGGTGGCGCTGCTGCGCGCGGCGGAGCTCCCGAAGCTCACGCGCGTCGAAGAGCTGCTGCGCGGCGGCGCTGCCGCGGCGGTAGGAAATAGACCCGCCGCTAGCGCGGCGGCGGCGGCCGGCCCGGAGCGTCGTAGCGTTGCCGCTCCGACGCCGGCGCACGCCACGTCGTCAGCTCCCCTTTCAACGGCTTCGGCGCCGCGCTCGACTCCTGCGCCCGCGGTCTCCAACGCTGGGACTGCGGCCGTCGCCGTCGCAGGCTCCGCCATTGCCATCGCGCTCGTCCCCGAGGACAGCAGCGAGCCCACGGCCGCCGTGCTCCACGCCGTGGCGCGCCGCCGCCAGGTGCTCGCCGCGCACCTCGGCGAGGCGCAAGCCCTCCACATCGACGGCAACGAGTTGCAGATCTTCCGCCGCCCCGGCGACACCAGCCTCGACGGCGCGCTGCAGCGGCCGGGCAACCGCGCCGCGCTCGAAGAGGCGCTCGCCGAGGTCTGCGGCCCGGGCGCGCGCTGGCGCATCCTCGACGGCGAAGGCGGCGCCGCCCCGACGCCCGCCGACGTCGCGCCGCCGGCACTCGCCGCCGCGGCGGCCGACCCCAAGGTCCAGGCGGTACTCGACATCTTCGGCGGCACCATCGCGGCGGTCGAGCGCGCCATTCTGGAGGACTAGGCGGAGGAGCAGGAGGTGCGATGAACATCCAAAAGATGATGAAACAGGCGGCGCAGATGCAGGAGCGCATGCAGCGCGAGCTCGCCGCGCTCGAGATCGAGGCCGCCGCCGGCGGCGGCATGGTCACCGTGCGCATGAACGGCCACAAGCAGCTCCTCGCCGTCACCATCGAGCGCGAGGTGCTCGAGCCGCCCGACCCCGAGATGCTGCAGGACCTCGTGCTCGCCGCCGTCAACGAGGCCAGCCGCAAGGTCGACGAGGCGATGCAGGAGAAGGTGGGCGCGCTCGCCGGCGGCATGGGCCTGCCGGGGATGTTTTGAGCGCTGGCGCGCGCACGAGGGACCATCGGGATCCTCTGGGCGATCATCGGGATCCTCTGGGCGATCTAGTCCGCGAGCTGTCGCGGCTGCCCGGCGTCGGGCCCAAGACCGCGGCGCGACTCGCTCACCACCTTCTGAAGGTGACTACCGCCGAAGCCGAGGCGTTGGCCCGCGCCATCGTCGAGGTCAAAGCGCGCCTCTTCCACTGCTCGCGCTGCAACGCCATCACCGCCGTCGATCCCTGCCGCTGGTGCGACGATCCGCGGCGTGACGCCGCGCAGCTGTGCATCGTCGAGGAGCCGTTCAACATCGAGCCCATCGAGCGCACCGGCGAGTACCACGGCCGCTACCACGTGCTGCTCGGCGCGCTGTCGCCGTTGCGCGGCGTGGGGCCCGAGGAGCTCGCCATCGACGGTCTCCTGGCGCGCCTGTCCGGCGTCGACGAGGTGATCCTCGCCACCAACCCCAACGTCGAGGGTGAGGCGACGGCGCACTACCTGGCGCGCTTGCTCAAGCAGCGCGGCGTGCGCGTCACCCGCCTGGCGTTCGGCATGCCGGTCGGCGGCGACATCGAGTACACCGACGAGG
>DATNCU010000639.1:0-2782 GCA_035607145.1 Thermoanaerobaculia bacterium | reverse complement strand
CCACGCTCGCCGAGGTCGAGCGCGATCGTGGCCAGCACGCGTCGGCGGCGAAAGCGTTCGATGAAGCCCTCGCCATCCGCCGCCGCGTGGCCGCGGCGAGCCCGGACTTCGCGGCCAACCGCGCCGCGCTCGCCGCTCTGGAGGCGAGCCGGCCGCATTAGCCCCGGGATGTCGGCCCGCGAGCGGGCCGCCTACCGTCCAGGATGGCGCGCCGCAGCATGATCGGCGAGGAGAGCGCCGCGGCTCAGCGCCGCAGCACGTCTTCGAGCGCCGTCTTGGCGTCGGTCTTCTCGTCGCGCCGCTTGACGATCACCGGCGTCGCGAGCGCGATGCCGTGCTTGCGCGCGAAGTCGCCGCTCGCGGGCCGAGCTCCCATCACCACAACCGAGCCTTCCGGGATCAGCAGCGGCGCGCCGGCGGCGGCGCGCAGCACGCGCTCGCCGGGAAGGTCGTACACGAGGCTCGATCCGGTGAGCACGACGCCGGCCGCGAGCACGCTGCGGCGCTTCACCACCACGCCCTCGTAGAGCCCGACGCCGCCGCCGACGAACACCTCGTCCTCGACGATCACCGGCAAAGCACCGACCGGCTCGAGCACGCCGCCCACCTGCGCGGCGGCGGAGAGGTGCACCTTGCGGCCGATCTGCGCGCAGGAGCCGACGAGGGCGTGGCTGTCGACCATCGACCCCTCGCCGACGTGGGCGCCGACGTTGACGTAGGCCGGCGGCATCACCACCACGCCGCGGCCAAGGTGGGCGCCGCGCCGTACCGCCGAGCCCCCCGGCACGACGCGCGTCCCCGGCGGCGCCGGCGTGCGCGGCGGCAGCGTGTCGCGGTCGCGAAAGCCAAACGGCGGCGCCGGCAGGTCGACGTCGGTGCCGAGAGCGAAGGCGGCGAGGATCCCCTCTTTGACCCACGCCTCGGCGCGCCAACCCGAGGGCGAGGCGTCGTCCGGCACCGCCGCCCGCACTTCGCCCGCCTCGAGCGCGTCGAGCAACTCCTCCACCGCGGCGCGCACCTCCTCGCGCGGGCGCTCGCGCCAGCCAGTTTCGCGGAAGACGCGAAAGCGGTCCGCGAGCGTGTCTGTCACCAACGCACCCGCACGCTAGTCATTGCGAGGAGCGTAGCGACGAAGCAATCTCGATCGTCGAGATCGCCACGGCCGCTGCGCGGGCCTCGCGATGACAGAGGTGGTGTCGCGGTCAACGTGCCGTCGCCTCTACAGCCGCCGACTCCACCGCCGCCGGCTCGAGCAGCCCCAGCTCGGCGAGGATCGCCTCCATCTTCGGCTGCAGCGAAGGCGACAGAGGCGTCAGCGGCAGCCGCAGGTGGCCCTCGCAGAGGCCGATGCGCGCCACCGCCCACTTGACGGGGATGGGGCTGCTCTCGAGGAAGTTCGCCCTCATCAGCGGGTGCAAGCGCGCGTGGAGGCGCGCCGCCTCGGCGCGGTCGCCGGCGAGCGCCGCCTCGACGAGGCGCACCAGCAGGGCGGGCGCCTCGTTGGAGACGACGGCGATGACGCCGTCGCCGCCGAGGGCGCAGATGGGCAGCGCCAGCGCGTCGTCGCCGGCGATCACGGCGAAGCGCTCGGGCCGCCCGCGCAGGATCTCGGTCACTTGGTCGAGGTTGCCCGAGGCTTCCTTGACGGCGACGAAGCGCGGGTCTTCGGCGAGCTCGAGTACCGTCTCCGCCGCGAGGTTGCAGGCGGTGCGGCCGGGCACGTTGTAGAGCACCACCGGCACCGACACCGCGTCGGCGACGGCGCGGAAGTGCGCCGCGAGGCCGTCCTGCTTCGGCTTGTTGTAGTAGGGCGTGACGATGAGCACGCCGTCGGCGCCGGCATCCTCGCAGCGCTTCGCGAGCTGCGCCGTTTTCTTGGTGTCGTTGGTGCCGGCGCCGGCGATCACCCTGACGCGGCGCGCGGCGCGGCCCACCTCGTCGACGGTGACCTCGACGACGCGCACGTGCTCGTCGGGCGACAGCGTCACTGCCTCGCCGGTGGTGCCCACCGGCACCACTCCGGCGACGCCGCCGGCGATCTGGTGGCGTACGACGCGGCGCAGCGCCTCCTCGTCGAGCGAGCCGTCGGCGTGGAACGGAGTCACCAGTGCGGTGAAGACACCCTGCAGGCGGGAAACGCTCATCGCGACCTCCTCTCGAGGAACTGCTCGAAGGTGACGGGACCCGGCGGGCGCTCGGCGGCCAGCCACTCGCCGGCGGCGACGGCGCCCGCGGCGAAGACCTTGCGCGTGCGCACGCGGTGAGAGAGCTCGAGGCTCTCGTCGGCGCCCTCGAAGATGACGACGTGCTCGCCGGGAACGCCGCCGTGCCGCAGCGACACCACTGGCGGCGCGCTGCCGCCGCGCGCGGCGGCGACGGCGGAGGCGAGCATCTTCGCGGTGCCCGAGGGCGCATCTTTCTTGCGGTTGTGGTGGCGCTCGACGATGCCGGGCTCGAACTCCGCGAAGGGCGCCAGCGCCAGCGCGGCGTCGGCGACCAGGCGGCGCATCACTGCGATGCCGATCGAGAAGTTCGCGGCGACGAGGAGCGGCACGCCCTGCTGCGCCGCGAGCTCGCGCGCCGGTGTCGCGTCCCAGCCGGTGGTGCCGCAGACGGTGGGGATGCCGAGCCGCACCAGCTCGAGCACGCGCACCGGCGCGCTCTCGGGATGAGTGAACTCGAAGGCGACGTCGGGCTTGTCGCCGTTGCCGCCGTCGGCCGTACCGCCCGTGCCGGCGTCGAGCGCGTCGTCGCGGCCGACGCGGCGCACCACCTCGTGACC
>DATNCU010000637.1:0-6014 GCA_035607145.1 Thermoanaerobaculia bacterium | reverse complement strand
AGGTGGGCTTCTCGGGGTTGTTCTTGATCGCCGCGATCTCGGTGCGGCGCTCGGCGAGGGCGGCCTCGAGCGCCGCCGGGAAGAGCTCGGGCTTGATCTGGTCGAAGGGCGGCACGCCGCCGTAGGCGCCGGCCCACGGATCGAGCAGCGGGTTGGCGGCCACGGCTGCCGTGGCCGCCGGCGCGGCGGCCGCGGCGGCGTCGGTCTTCGCGTCGGTGGCTTGGAGCATGGCGGGGATCATGGCGCAGAGCAGCGCGGCAGCGAGGATCTTGGGCATGCGGGGTACTCCGTCAATGGCGTTTGGATGCGAGCGCGGCGCGGCGGCCGGCGCCAGCGGGCCCGGGACGAGCTCCTGGGCGTTGATACGGGTGAGGCGGTGGAGGGTTGCTCCCGCCCTTCTGTGCAAGCGCGGGAGCGGGCATTCTATTTCCCTTGAGCCCGTCCGCGACGGGTCTGCGCTCTCATAGAGTGGGCGTCAGGAGCCCACCTCTGCGATCTGGATCACATCAACGAGAGGAGAGTCCATGCAACGCCACGATTCGCTCGCCGGTGCCACGTCTCCCGCCCGCGCCCTCCGCCTGCCGCTTCTTGCCTTCGCCTTGCTGGCGCTGCTCGGCGCCGCCGCCGCGCAGGCGCAGCCCTTCGACGCCTGGCTGCGCTTCACTGGCAGCCCCACCAACGGCTGGGTCCGGGTGCCCGACAGCCCGTCGCTCGACATCACCGGCAACTTCACCTTCGAAGCCTGGGTGCAGATCACCAACACCAACGACTGCCGCAGTATCGCCGGCAAGAACTGGGAGCAGACCTGGTGGGTGGGCCAATGCACGGTCAGTGGACAGCCGACGCTGCGCTCCTACCTCAAAGGCTCGACCTCGCAGCGCAACGGCGGGATCATCCCGCAGAACGTGCTGACCCACATCGCCGTGGTGTTCAACGGCACGCAGCGCCTGCACTACATCAACGGCGAGCTGGCCGCCAGCTTCGCCGAGAGCGGCCCGCTGCCCACCAACGGCGACGAGCTGCGCATCGGCAACGACGTGAGGTGGAACTTCTCCCCGACGGGCCTCATCGACGAGGTTCGGTTGTGGAACGTGGCGCGCACCACCTCGCAGATTCGCGAGAACCTCAACCGGCGGATCGCGGCCCAGCCAGGGTTGGTGGCGTATTGGACGCTCGACGGCAACTACCAGGACGTGGTGAGCACGCACGACGGCAGCGGCCAGGGTTCGGGGCTCGGGTTCTTCACCTGGGGCGCCGGACCGCACTGCACGATCAGCACTGCCGCACAGCTCTGCCTGGGGGACCGCTTCGTCGTGACGACCCGGTGGCGGACGAACCCGGCGCCCGGCTCGCCCACCGACGGACCCGCTGGGGTGGCGGGCTCGAGTGAGGACTCGGGGCTCTTCTGGTTCTTCTCGTCCACCAACTGGGAGATCATGGTCAAGGCCCTCAACGGTTGCGGGCTCAACAACCGGTACTGGATCTTCTCGGCGGCGACGACGAACGTGTATTACCGGATGGAGGTGTTCGACACGGTGGGGTTGGAGCAGAAGATCTACTTCAACTACCCGGGGCCGCCGGCGCCGGCGTTGACGGACGTCAACGCTTTCGCGACCTGTCCGTAGCGCGTGTTAGGGACAAGAGGATCGCGTTAAGGTCATCGGTCTGACGCGGCGCGCTCGTGGCGGACGGCGGCCACGAGCGCGCACCGCCACGAAGCGTCGCCACCAAGGGCGGGTGAGGGCAGCGGGCTCCACGGGTCCCCGCCTCGGTCTGTTTCCCACTCGTGCTCGCGAGGACGCTGCGCGCGAGTGGGAGCCCTCAGCCCGGGCGCCCGCTCCGCCCGCTGCCCTCACCCACCTGGATCATCGAATGCTCGCTGGTGTGCCGGCTAGCATGCGCGTGTGCGACGGTTCCTCCTGGCAATCACCGCGCTGGTTGTACTGGCCAGTGGGCTGAGTGGCATCGCTCGCGCCTCTTCGACAGTGAGGTTGGAGATCGAAGCACCGCCTTCGTTGCTCGGTGCGGTGACAGAGCTGCGCTGGTCGAAGCAGGAGTGGGAGCCGGTGATGGCTCTCGTGGGGTTGACGGACGCGGGACCGCCGATCCATGTGCTCTTGGTGCCGGAGGAGGCGCTGCTCGCGCAGCTGACGCCGCGGTGGATCACCGGGTTTGCGGTGGCGGAGCGCGACACCGTGGTGTTGCTGCCGGGGCGGGTATTGTCGTATCCGCACGATTCGCTGGGGGCGCTGCTCACGCACGAGGTGACGCATGTGTTGTTGTCGCGTGCGGCCGGCGGGCGGGAGTTGCCGCGGTGGTTTCAGGAGGGAGTGGCGCTGCTCGCGGCTCGGGAGTGGCAGTTCGAGGACCGCGAGCGGTTGCTGCTGGGCGGCATCAGCGACGTGCCGCCGTCGATGGGCTCGCTGCAGCGGGCGTTCGATGGCGAGGGGTACTCGATCGAGACCGCCTACGCGATTGCCGGCGCGCTGGTGCAGGAGCTGGTGCGCGAGCACGGGCGGGAGGTGGTGGCGCGCATCGCGGCGAAGGCGGCGGGCGGCGCATCGTTCGGGACGGCGTTCCGCGAAGCGACGGGCGAATCGCTGGGCGACTTCGAGGCGGCGTTCTGGCGGCGCTTCCGCTGGCGCTACCGGTGGGTGCCGTTCCTCACCAGCGGCGCCACGTTGTGGCTCGGCGTCACCGCGCTGGCGCTCGTGGCCATGGCGCGGCGGCGGCAGCGCGACGCAGCGATGCGGGCGCGGTGGGACGAGGAGGAGCGGCTGGCGAGTGCAGCGGCGCAGGCGGCTGCGGCAGCGGCGGTGGCCGCGACGGACGACGAAGGTCTCGTCTCGCCGTACGGTCGGCACTGATTGCGGCGACGAGCGTTCGGCGTCGCCGTCAGCTCGCCACCGCCGCCGGCAGGCGCAGCAACGCGCGGCAGCCGGGGCCGTCGTCGCGGTTGCCCAGCGTCAGCGTGCCGCCGTGGGCCTCGGCGATCTGACGTGATAGCGCGAGACCGATGCCGGTGCCGCCCGGCTTGGTGGTGAAGAACGGCACGAAGAGGTTCGCGGACGCCGGCAGGCCCGGCCCCTCGTCCTCCACCCACAGCTCGACGCCGTCGCCGCGCGCCTCCCAACCCAGCCGCACGCCGCCGCCGGTCTCGAGCGCCGCGTCGGCGGCGTTGCGCACCAGGTTGATGAGCAGCAGCTCGAGTTGGTTCGGGTCGGCCTCGACTGGCACCGGCGGTCCCGGCGCCACGGTCACCCCCAGCCGCGTCTCCAGCGCCGCCGCGCGCGCACAGAGCTCGGCGAGGCCGACGCGCTCGAGCCGCGGCGGCGGCAGCTGGGCGAGACGCGAGTAGCCGGCGAGGAAACGCGAGAGGCTGGCTGCGCGCTGCTCGATGACGGTGAGCCCGCGCGCGAGGTCCTCGTCGCGGTCCTCCGGCGGCGGCCGGCGCTCGAGGATGCGCACCAGCGTCGCCGCCATCGACTTGATCGGCGCCAGCGAGTTGTTGAGCTCGTGCCCGAGCACGCGGATGAGGCGCTGCCAGGCCTTGCGCTCCTCCTCGCGCAGCGCGTGCGAGAGGTCGGCGACGACGAGCAGCTGGTGAGCGACGCCCTCGTCGCGGAAGACGCTGCGCCGCACCCCCCAGGTGCCCCAGCCGCCGGGGAACAGCCGTTCGAGCGTCTGCGTCGGTGGCCCCTCGAGCGCGTCGCCGAGCCCGAGCTCGGCACCCGGGCGGCCGAGCAGCCGCCGCGCCGGTTGTGCGAGCAGCATCTCCCCGGCGCGGTTGACGAGGCGCAGCCGCCCCGCGGGGTCGAAGGCGAACACCGACACGTCGATACTCGCCATCACCCGCCGCAACAGCGCACTCGCTTCGAGCGCGCCGAGCCGCTGCGTCTTCAGCGTCTCCGCAAGCTCGTTGAGCTCGCGGAACACGGCATCGAGCGCATCACCCGGCCGGCCGCGGCGCGCACGGATCGAGAAGTCCTCGCGCCGCAGCGCCTCGAGTAAGTTCGCCACCGTGCGCAGCGTGTAAGCAACCCGCTCGCGCAACACCCACGAGAGCCCGCCCCAAGCCGCGAGCAAAATCGCCGTGACCACCACCTGCGAAGTGCGAGTCCACGGCCCGGTCCACAGCAGCACCAGCGCAACAACTGCCCCCGGCGCTCCGACGCCGAGCGCGAACAGCAGCAGCCGGTTCTCGTAGCGCAGACGTCTCACGTTCGACCACTACCTCGCCGCCATGTATCCGGGTGACGCTTTCCGTGGAGCACGCGCAAGACCACGACCGCGTCATCCTCAGCCAAGTAGTAGACGAGATACGGGAAGACAGGTAAGACGGCCCGTCGGACCTGGCCCCTGACTACTGGAAATGCTCGCGGATGACGCGTGATCAGAGCGAGAGTGGCGGCCAGCTCGGCGGCAAACCGCGATTCGAGGTCGGGCGACTGCGTGGCGTACCACTCACGCGCCTCTTCAAGGTCGCGGCGAGCGAGGCCGCGGTAGCGAAGCTTCAGGTGCGCGGGCGGCGAAGCCAGTCGAGCAACTCCTCGCCCGGCAAAGCTCCCGCGGGGTCGCGCTCGTGCTCCGCGAGAGCCTCGGCGACCAATGGCCAGTGCCAATCAGGGATGCTCGCTACGTCGCCCTCGCCGCTGCTCTCCCACAGCTCGGCGGCGAGCTCGCGCCGCTCCTCGGGCGTCAGCTCTTCCAGCGCTCGCTCCCTGATCTCGGACTTGGTCACGACAGCAGTGTACGCGCCTGCTGAACAAGGTCAAGATTCAGCCGATATCGCACTCTTCAGTCCGGGTCTTCGGGCTCTGGTGGCCGTCCGTGCTTTTCGAGGCGGCGGTAGAGCGCGCTTCTCGACAACCCCAGAGCGCTCGCGGCCTGGCTGACGTTGCCGGCGTAGCGGTCGAGGGCCTTCTTGATGAGGTGCTCCTCGACCTCCTCGAGCGTCATCTCCTCGAGGCCGCGTGACGAAGGGGTGCCTTCGAGGCCGAGGTCGACGGCGGTGATCTTGGCGCCGCGGGCGAGCAGTACGGCGCGCTCGACGGCGTGGTCGAGCTCGCGAACGTTGCCGGGCCAGGAATGCCGCTCGATGGCTCGTACCGCGGCGGCGTCGAAGCCGGCGACCTCCTTGCGGTAGCGGTGCGCGTGAGCTCCACGGAAACGCTCGGCGAGCGGCAGCAGGTCCTCGCGGCGGTCGCGCAGCGGGGGCAGCGGGATCTCCACGGTGCGCACGCGAAAGTAGAGGTCGCGGCGGAAGCGCCCCTCGCCTACCTCGGTCGCGAGGTCAGCGTTGGTCGCGGTCAGCAACCGCGCGTCGGCCGAGCGCGTGCGCGAGCTGCCTACCGGCTCGAACTCGCCGCTCTCCAGCACGCGGAGGAGCTTCGTCTGCTGCGGCAGCGGCACGTTGGCGATCTCGTCGAGAAACAGCGTGCCGCCGTCGGCGAGCTCGAAGCGGCCGACGCGGTCGGTCTTGGCGTCGGTGAAGGCGCCGCGCACGTGGCCGAACAGCTCGCTCTCGAACACTGTCGCCGCGAGGCCGCCGACGTTGACGGTGACGAGCGGCTTGCCCGAGCGCGGCGAGCAGGCGTGGAGCAGGCGCGCCACCAGCCCCTTGCCGGTGCCGTTCTCGCCGGTGATCAGCACGTTGGCGTCGGAGGGGCCGACGCGGTCGATCATCTCGAGCACCGGCTGCATCGCGCGCGACTGCGCCACGAAGTCGGTGGCGCCCTCGCCGCGCAGCAGGCGGTTCTCCGCTTCGAGGCCACGGCTCTTGCGCAGCGCCGCTGCCAACGCCAGCTGGTTGGCGACGATCGAGAGCAGGCGGTCGTTGTCCCAAGGCTTCTCGACGAAGTCGCGGGCGCCGAGCCGGATCGCCTCCACCGCCAGCTCGATCGTGCCCCACGCCGTCATCGCCACCACCGGCAGGTCGGGCGCCCGCTCGCGCACTTTTTCGAGCAGTTGCAGCCCCTCCTGCCCCGAGGTCGTGTCGCGCGCGTAGTTGAGGT
>DATNCU010000611.1:0-2107 GCA_035607145.1 Thermoanaerobaculia bacterium | reverse complement strand
CGCAAATGCAGCGGAACGGCAAGGCTACGAAGGACGTGTTGATCGCGCGCTGGTCCGAGATCGGCGACAAGGTGGTGGCGCTCGCCGAGGAGTTCCCGGCCGAACGCTACGAGGTGAGCCCGGCCGAAGGCGTCCGCACCTTCGGCGACCAGCTCCGCCACGTGGCGTTCTGGAACGTCTACGTCGGCAAAACCCTCCGCCGCGAGGAGGCCGACGGCAGCGCCAACGAACTGCCCCGCGAGCAGTTCGCGAGCAAGGACGCCGTCGTGCGCGCCCTGCGCGGCAGCTTCGACGAGGTGGGCGCCGTCATCGCCGGCGGCCAGGCGACGCCGGAGACGGCGGATCTCGACTCGCTGGTGAGCTTCATCCAGCACGGCGCCGAGCACTACGGCCAGCTGGTCGTCTACTACCGGCTCGCCGGGATCGTGCCGCCGGCCTCGCGCACGTAGGGGCGCGGCGGTCTAGCGTTCGGGCAGCGGCGCTCCGGGGCGTTCCCTCGGAGCGTCGCTGCGGTAGCGCGGAACAAACGAGTCAGGCCTCGGGCGGCCGGCTACGCGCCTTCACCTCTTCCTCGGTGAGTCCATACAGTGGCGGCGTCGGCACTTCGAGCAGCCCGAGGTAGGTGTAGAGCTGGCCGCGGTGGTGGGCTTCGTGCTCGACCATGGAGCGGAGCCACTTCCAGACCGGTAGTGACGCGCCTCCGGGCGTTTCGCAGCGGGCCGCGAGCTGCTCGGGCGATAACGCGGCGAGCACCGCCATCGCCTCTTCATGCATGCGGTCGTGGAAGGCGAGGAGCGCCTCGAGGCCGCTCGCCAGTGATTCGTCGTGGCCTGGGTACGCGCTCGGGCGGCCGGCGGCGTTTTCGGCGAACATCCAGCGTTCGATGGCGGCGAGGTGGCGTACGAGGTCGCCGAACGTGAGACGGCCGGGGGCGGGGGCCCATTCGACGCGGTCGCCGGGGATGAGCGGGATGAGGCGGCGGGTGCGGCCGCGGGCGTTGTCCCAGTAGCGGAGGAACTCGGTCAGGTCGAAGCCGGCGGCGGCGCTCATCGCAGTCCTAGGTGAAGCGCACGGTGATGCGCGCCGTGGTGTTGGTGCCGGCGAGGGTGCCGCGGAGCGTCGTGGTGCCGCGGCGGCCGTCGCCGCGCAGAGTGGTGGTGGCGAGGCCGCTGGTGTCGGTGTGGACGCGCGTGAGGTCCAGCGCGCCGAGGGTGGTGGCGAGCTGCACCTCGACGCCGGAGAGCGGCGCGCCGCTCGCCGACGCCACCAGCACCGTGATCGTCGTCGTGCCGCTGGCGGGCGTTGACGGCGGGCTCGCGGTGAGCTGCAGGATGGTGCCGCTCGGCGGCGCGGCGAGCAGCGTCGCGTCCGTCGTCCTCGTCGGTCCGCCGGCAAGGCTTGCGGTGACGTGCGCGGTGCCGGTGTCGCCGTCGGTTCTCAGCGTGGTGATCGCGACGCCCTGCACGTCGGTGAGCAGGCGCGTGGCGCCGAGCTGGCCGCGGTCGGTGGTGAGCGTGATCTCAGTGCGGAACGGCACCGGCTCGCCGGTGCCTTCGAACGCGAAGACGGTGACGGTGGCCGTCTCGTTGCCGCTGATGGTGGGAGGCTCGATCTGCAGCGTCAGCGCGCGGTCGAGGCCGATGCGCACGTCGGTGGCGGCGCTCGAACGGCCCTCGAGCGTGCCGCTGACGCGCGCCGTGCCGGTGGCGGTGCCGGCGCGCAGCGTCGTCTCGGCGCGGCCGTTGGCGTCGGTGGTGACCTGCACCGAGTCGAGCGTGCCAAGGTTGCTGGCGAGCACGACGCGCAGCCCCTCGCGCGAGGCGCCGCCGGTGGCCTGCACCTGCGCCACGATCTGCGCGTGACCGTTGACGGCGATCGTCGGCGGCACCGCGATGAGCGTCAGCGAGATGGCGCCGCCCGGATCGGTGGGCGTGCCGCCACCGCCGCCGCCGTTGCAGCCGAGCACGGCAAGGCTCGCGAGGAGGGCAGCGACGACGAGCGGCCGGCGAGCGCGAGGGCGCGGAACCATGCGGCGATCCTAGCTGCTCGACCCGCCGCTGCCGGTGCTCCGATTCGTGTTGCCCCAAGGAGCGCACGCTGCCGAGTC
>DATNCU010000610.1:0-4752 GCA_035607145.1 Thermoanaerobaculia bacterium | reverse complement strand
GGCGCCGGTGTCGGCGCCCGACCAGGTCTTCCCGCACTTCATCGCCCATCACCTGCCGGTGGGGCTCTCGGGGTTGGTGATCGCCGCCATCCTGGCCGCGGCGATGTCGTCGTCGCTCAATGCCGTCGCCGCCGCCGTCGTCTCCGACCTCATGCGGCCGCGCGACGAGGTGCGGGCGATGCGCCTGTCGCGCGTCGTCACCGTGCTCGCCGGCGTGGCGCAAGTGGCGGTGGGTCTGGCGATGCAGCACACCGAGCGCTCGGGGCTCAACGTGGTGCTGGCGGTGGCCGCGCTCGTCAACGGGCCGATCCTCGGCGTCTTCCTGCTCGGCGCCACCAAGCGGGCGACGACGCGGTCGGCGCTCGTCGGCATGAGCTGCGGCATCGCCGCGGTGTCGTGGACGGCGTTTGCCACCGACGTCGCGTGGCCGTGGTATGCGGTGGTGGGGTCGCTGGTCACCGTCGGCGTCGGCGCTTCGGTGGCGGCGTTCCCCACCGGTTCGGTGCCGGCGCCGCAGCCGCGCCCGCTCGGTGAATAGACGGCAACATGCGCAGACTCCACCGTTCCTCGCGGCTCGCGCTGCTGCTCCTGCTGCCGCTGCTCGCCGGCGCCACGGCGCCGGCGACACTCGCATTCCGCGCCGAGAAGCTGCGCGAGATCGACGCCGCGGTCGAAGAGGCGATCACGGCAAAGAAGGTCCCCGGCGGCGTGCTGTGGATCGAGCACCGCGGCGAGGTCTACCACCGCGCCTACGGCAACCGCGCGCTGGTGCCGGCGGTCGAGCCGATGACCGAGGACACGATCTTCGACGCCGCCTCGATCACCAAGGTCGTCGCCACCGCGCCGGCGATCTGGCTGCTGATCCGCGACGGTAAGGTGGCGCTCGACGCGCCGGCCGCCACCTACCTGCCGGAGATCGCGGATCGCACGATCACCATCCGTCACCTGCTCACCCACAGCTCCGGCCTGCGCCCCGACGTCGACCTCGACGTCGAGTGGAGCGGTTACGACGAGGGCGTCCGCCGCGCCCTCGTCGAGACGCCGAAGAACCGGCCCGGCGTCGTCTTCCGCTACTCCGACATCAACTACGTGCTGCTCGGCGAGATCGTCCGCCGCGTCTCCGGCAAGCCGCTCGACGTCTTCGCGCGCGAACGCATCTTCGAACCATTGGGCATGCGCGACACCCGCTTCCGCCCCGCCGGCGACACCAGCTCGACCGTGCGCATCGCGCCCACCGAGAACGGCCTTCGCGGCGTCGTGCACGACCCCACCGCCCGCCGCATGGGCGGCGTCGCCGGGCATGCGGGGATGTTCACCACCGCCGCCGACCTCGCCACCTTCGCGCGCGGCCTGCTCGCCGGCAAGCCCTTCCCGCCCGAGATGACGCAGGTGCAGTCACCGGCGGAAGTGGTCGTCAAGCGCGCCGGCGGCTTCGACGTCGACTCCGGCTACGCGCGGCCGCGCGGCGACCTCTTCCCCTTCGGCTCCTTCGGCCACACCGGCTGGACCGGCGGCTTCCTGTGGATCGACCCCAGCTCGCAGACGTTCTACATCTTCCTTTCCAACCGCGTGCACCCCGACGGCAAGGGCAGCGTGATCGCGCTGCAGCGCCGGTTGGGCACACTGGTGGCGGAGTCGCTCGCCGACGTCACGTTCGAGCCACAACCGCGCCGCGTCGGCTTCGTCACCGGAGGGACCGACGCGCAGAACGGCATCGACGTGCTGCACGCGAGCGGCTACGCGGCGCTCGCCGGCAAGCGCGTCGGCCTGATCACCAACCAGACCGGCATCGACCGCGCCGGCAACCCGACGATCGACCTGCTGCGCAGCGCGCCGGGGGTGACGCTGGTGGCGCTGTTCGCGCCCGAGCACGGCATCCGCGGCACCGCGGACGCCAAGGTCGCCGACGAGGTGGACGCGGTTTCCGGTCTGCCTATCCATAGCCTCTACGGCGAGCGCCGCAAGCCGACGCACGAGCAGCTCGCGGGGCTCGACGCGCTCGTCTTCGACGTACAGGACATCGGCACCCGCTTCTACACCTACATCTCGACCATGGGCCTAGCGATGGAGGCGGCGGCTGAAGCGAAGGTCGCGTTCGTCGTCCTCGACCGCGTCAACCCCATCGGCGGTGAGGTGGTGGAGGGCCCGGTGCTCGAAGGCCCGACGGATTTCGTCGGCTGGCACCCGCTACCCATCCGCCACGGCAAGACCGTCGGCGAGCTCGCCGAGCTGTTCCGCCGCGAGCGCAAGATCGACGTCGACCTCACCGTGATTCCGGTCAAGGGCTGGCAGCGCGAGCAGTGGCAGGACGAGGCAGGGCTGCCGTGGGTGAACACCTCGCCCAACATGCGCTCGCTCTCGGCCGCGGCGCTCTATCCCGGGCTCGGCCTCCTCGAGCGCGCCGTGTCCGTTGGGCGCGGGACGCCGACGCCGTTCGAGGTGATCGGCGCACCGTACGTCGACGGCGCGAAGCTCGCGCGCGAGGTGGGCGCGCTGCCAGGCGTCACCGTCGAGCCCATTCGCTTCACGCCGCAAGCCAGTGTGCACGCCGGCAAGGAGTGCGGCGGCCTGCGCTTCACCATCACCGACCGCCGCGCCCTGCGCTCGGTCGAGGTGGGCCTCCGCATCGCGGCGTCGCTCGCCCGCCTCTACCCGCGCGACTTCCCCGTCGACGAGATGCAGCCTCTGCTGCGCCACCGCGCCACGCTCGAGGCGGTGCGCGCCGGCATGTGGCCGCCACCGAGCTAGCGCGCTGCTAGAACGTCCACGAGAGGTGGACCAGGAGCGCTTGGTCGAGACCCTCGTGGGTCACCGGCTGGGTCCCTGCGTACCAGAGGCTGCTGCCGACGTCGAAGGCGAGCCCCGTGCGCACGTGCGTGAAGGCGAGGCCACCGCCGAGGTAGGCGTCGCCCACCGCCGCCCCTCGGCTTGCACCCTGCACGGAGAAGCCAGGTCCGGTGATCCCGCCCGCGAGCCGCCGGCGCGGCAGCGGCTGCCCGGCGACGAGACGCGGCGAGATCGTCCACGCGCTGCCCAACGCCCGCGTCCAGGCGATGCCGGCGAAGGGCGTCACGAAGTCGTAGCTGGCGCTCCAGTCGAGCTCGCCGCGCGCTCCCGCGTCCGGGCCGCTCACCAGCCGGTAGTCGAAGCGGAAGCCCTCGACGTCGAGGCGCTCGAGATAGGCGCCGGCGAGGATCGTCCGCCGCCAGGTGCCGCCGCTTCGCTGCCGTTCCCAGACCGCGTAGCCGCCGGCGCCCCAGTGGCTCACGTCCCCTCGCGGGCTCCCGAAGTCGGCGAACGCCGGCAGGGCGAGTGGGACTTCCTCGGCGAAGACGGGACGCAGTAGATCGCGCGCACCGTCGCCCGAGATGGTCGACCGGTCGTAGAAGGCGAAGCCGCCCACGCCGAAGCGCTCGCTGCGCGCCCACGTCGTGCCGGCGGCCGCCATCGCTCCGCGGACCTCGCCGAGGTCGGCGCTCGCCGAGTCCCAACCGAGGTCGAAGGTGGTCTGCCGGTGACCCGCTTGCAGCGGACGCCCGGGCCACGGCAGCGTCAGCAGTCGCGCATCCTGGACGCTCTCGGGCAGGTGCTCGGCGACCCAGGAGACGTCGGTGCGCGGCACCCCCTGGGCGAGCGCGGGTGCCGCGAAGAAGGTACCGAAGAGAACGAGGGTTAGCCAGCGCCGCATCGTGTGCCTCCGGCGCAGGGAGGCACGTTTCCGCGAATTCCTTCGCGCGCCGCGAACGCCTTGTTACGTCTCGCCCTCGGGCACGAGCTGATGGAAGAGGCTCGACTCGCGCTTGTAGAAGCCCTCGGTGTGGAACGTCTCGGCGAGCTTCAGCAGCTCGTAGTCGAGGTGGTGGCCCAGCTCGTGGAGGAAGGTGCGCAGGAAGGTACGGAACGCCACCACCTGCTTCTTCTGCGCGGTGCGCATCCACAGTGTGATCGTCGGCGGCACTCCCGGCTTCGTCGGGTCGTAGTAGCCGTGCAGCTCGCCCCAGTCGCGGCTAGGCCGCGCGGCGAGCACGGAGATCCGCACCGGCGGCAACTTCAGCTGGCGCAGGACGGCGTCGGCCAGGCGCTGACAGGCACCCTCGGTGGCGCGGCGGTCCTCATCGCCGAGCGCCTCGGCGAGGGCGCCCACGAGCGGCCGCAGCGCCGGCGCGTCGGGCAGCGGCACCTGCTCGACGGCGTCGCTCTGGCGGTAGATCCGCTTGTTCCGCGCCGACAGGCGCTCGTAGTAGGCGAACGGCATGGGCAGACCGATGGGTGTCGGGACGGTGAAGCTTAGCCGGGCGCTATCCTGTTGCGGTGGATGCGCCGCGAAGGATTTCCTGCCGCGCGCCCTCTACTCCTCCGAATGTGGCCCAGTAAGCCGACCCTCATCGACCTGCGGCCCGATGACCGCAAGCTCGTCCGCCGCATGCAGGCCGGCGAAGAGGCGGCGTTCGAGGAGTTCTTCGCCGCCAACTTCCAGGGGCTCTTCCGCTTCGCGCTCGCGCGCGTCGATGGCGACCACGACCTGGCGCGCGACCTTGCCCAGGCCGCCATCTGCAAGGGGATCGAGCGGCTCGACACCTGGCGCGGCGAGGCGCCGCTGTTCAGCTGGCTGTGCGCCATCTGCCGCTTCGAGCTGACGGCTCACTTCCGCCGCCTCGGCCGGCGGCCGCACGAGGTCGAGCTGCCCGAGGACGGGCTGGTCGCCAGCGGCGCCCTGGAGTCGTTGTCGTTCGAGCTCGGCGATCCTGAGCA
>DATNCU010000598.1:0-10555 GCA_035607145.1 Thermoanaerobaculia bacterium | reverse complement strand
GCCTCACCGGCAGCCAGGCCGCCGCCCCGCTGTGGCGCGACTTCATGCGCCGCGCCGTGCCGCTGCGTCCGCCGCACCGCCTCGAACGCCCGCCCCGCGTGGTCGACCGCTACGTCGACGCCGAGACCGGCCTCCTCGTGCGCGGCTTCAACCCGCGCGCCATGCGCGAGGTCTTCCGCGAGGATGTGCTGCCGCCTCGCGACCGCTTCTGGCGGATCGACGACGACGTGCCGGTCGTGCGCTGAGCGCTGCCGCGGCCGCCGCGGCAGCCGATCAGAACTTGCCGAGCAGCCAGAGGATCAGGATGATGACGACGATGATGCCGACGATGCCGCTGGGGTAGTAACCCCAGCCGCGGCTGTAAGGCCACGACGGCAGGACCGCGAGCAATACGACGATCAGGACGATCAAGAGCAGCAGGCTCATACGCACCCCCCCTTGCCCAGGCGCCGGTTCGGAGTGAAACGGTGCCGCGGGCGGGGCGCTGCAACGTCGATGCCTGCCCGCAGCCGCGGTTGGGTGGTGGCACGCATCCTGCGGTAGGCAGCGGCGGCGCGAGGCCAGTCGCCTCGCTCACTCACAGGAGACACACACCATGGATCGAGACATCCGCGGAATGGAGAACGAGTCGAAGGGCCTCGGCCACCAGGTCGAGGGCAAGAAGGACGAGATCCTGGGCGCCACCACCGGCGACACCAGCCGCGAGCTCAAGGGCAAGCTGGAGAAGAACGTCGGCAAGGTTCAGGAGAAGTTCGGCCGCAAGCTGGAAGAGATCGGCGACGGCAAGGACGACCCGGGCATCGGGTAGCTCCCCCTCGCTCGGATCCTGGGCCCGCGCCGGAAGGCTGGCGCGGGCCTTCTTGCGTTCGGCGCCCTTTATGATCGCGGCGATCCGGGAGGAGCGCAGCGATGAGCCAGCTCGCACGGCGGCTGTTCACCATTCTCGTCGTGGCCACGGCCGTCTCGACGGCCGCTGCCGCCAACGTGGGCGAGGTCTCGTTCGCCAATTCGGGCGGAGCGGCGGCGCAACCCGCCTTCCTCCGCGGTCTCGCGCTGCTCCATAACTTCGAGTACGAGGACGCCGCCGAGAGCTTCCAGCAGGCGCAGGTGGCCGACCCCGGCTTCGCCATGGCGTACTGGGGCGAGGCGTTGACGCACACGCACCCGGTGTGGATGCAGCAGGACCTCGACGCGGCACGCGCCGCGCTCGGGAAGCTCGCGCCGACGCCGGCCGAGCGCGCCGCGAGGGCGCCGAACGAGCGCGAGCGCGACTACCTCGCCGCTGTCGAAGTGCTATATGGCGAAGGCAGCAAAGAACAACGCGACTTCGATTACGCGGCGGCGATGGAAGCTTTGCACGAGAAGTACCCGCAGGACGTCGACGCGGCGGCGTTCTACGCGCTCGCCCTGCTCGGCACCGCGCATCAGGGCCGCGATTTCGCCACCTACATGCGCGCCGCCGCCGTGCTCGAGGAGGTGTTTCCGGCGCACCCGCGGCACCCCGGCGTGCTGCACTACCTCATCCACTGCTACGACGACGCGGTGCACGCGCCGCTCGGCCTGCGCGCGGCGCGGCTCTACGGCGCGGTGGCGCCCGACGCCGGCCACGCGCTGCACATGACCTCGCACATCTTCGTCGCGCTCGGACAGTGGGACGACGTCATCGCCGCCAACGAGCAGGCGATGCGCGTGGTCGACGCCCAGCTCGCGGCCAAGAAGGAGCCGGCGGCGCGCTGCGGCCACTACGCAAGCTGGCTGCACTATGCCTTTTTGCAAACTGGGCGAACCGCCGACGCGCGCCGCGTGCTCGACGGCTGCCGCGAGGAGGCACTCCGCGAGCTGCGGGAGGGAGGCAAGGACGCCACCTATGACGGTGCCGACAGCTACTCCGAGATGCGGCTCCAGCACTTCGTCGACGTCGGCAAGCTCGCCGACGGCGCGCTGAAGCTGCCCGAGGGCGGCATGGCGGCCACGCGGCTGTCACTCGCCTACGCGGATGCGCTGGCAGCCCTCGGCCGCGGCGGATCGGCGACGAAGGCGCGCGAGCCCGTGGCGCGCGTGCACGCCTCGGCGCGCGAGGTGAGGGCGGCCGCCGACGGCGCGGCCGGCTTCGTCGCCATGCTCGGTGCAGCCGCCGCCGTGGTCGAGCAACAGGTCGACGCGCTGGTGCTGCTACGCGAAGGCAAGCACGACGAGGGCCTCGCCGCACTGGCCAAAGCGGCTGACGACGAGGACGCCATGCCGCTCGTCTTCGGTCCGCCGCTGGTCGTCAAGCCCACCCGCGAGCTCCTCGGCGAGGAGCTCCTCGCCGCCGGCCGCGCCGCCGACGCGAAGACCGAGCTGCTCGCAGCCCTCGCGCGCACCCCCGGTCGCACTGCCGTGCTGCGGGCGCTGGTTTCGGCGCAGAAGTCGCTCGGCGAGACGCAAGAAGCGGCGCGTACCGAGGCCGCGCTGGCGCGCAACCTCTCGAGCCACGGCGCGGCCGGGGCACCGCGATGAGCGCGGCCGAGGGTGCGGCGGCGTCCAACTGGCGCTACGTCGCCACTGCCTTCCTCGCACTCGTCGGCGCGTTGCTCGCCGGTGCGGCCGGCGGCCTGCTCCTGCTCGCCGTGGATCGTCGCTACGCGGTTGGTTGGCAGATCGCCTGCGGTGTCCTCGCCGGCGTAGGTCTCCTGCTGGTCTTCGTCGCGGTGTGGCTGGCGCGGCTGGCGCCACGCCGTGCGCTGATGACGTTCCTCGGCGCGATACTGCTCATACCGCCGGTCGCGCAGACCGTGCGCAACAACGTCGCGAGCGCCACGTCGTACGCGCCGGGCAAGAGCACGATCTCCGCGATGCGAGAGCTCGGGGTTGCGCTCGAATCGCGCGCCGTCGACGAGGGCGGCTATCCGAGCGTCGCCACCGTCGACGATCTCGCAGCGCTGCTCGAGGGACGCTACCTGGGCACCGTGCCACGCCTCGACGGCTGGCGGCGTCCGCTGCGCTATGAGGTCGACGGCAGCGGCAGCGCCGCGCGCTATTTCATCGGCAGCGCCGGCAGCGACGGGCTCTGGAAGCATTCGCGGTTGGCGGACTACCGCGGTCTGCCGGGGCCGCACGGCGACGATGTCGTCTACTCCAACGGCGGCTTCGTCACTCTGCCGGGCGTGAACCGATGAGCATGATCGACATTCGCCAGGCCAAGGCACAGTGGACTCAGCTCTCCGGCCCTATTCCACCAGCACCTCGTCGATCTTGATCTCCGCCTGCAGCGTCCTCGCCACCGGGCAGCGGCCGGCGACGTGGAGAAGCTTCTGCCGTTGCTCGGGCGAGAGCGGGCCGTGGAGGGCGATCTCGACGCGGAAGCGGGTGATGTAGCCGGCCTGCGTCACACAGTCGGCGCAGTCCTTGGCGTGCTGGCGGTCGTGGGAGACGGTGACGTCGGCGCCCTCGAGGGGCAGGCCGTCGCGCTTGGCGTAGAACTGCAGCGTCATCGCGGTGCAGCCGCCGAGCGCGCCGGCGAGCAGGTCGTAGGGCGTCGGCCCCTGGCCGGTGCCGCCGAAGTCTACCGGCTCGTCGAGCACGAGACGGTGCGGTCCGGCCTCGGCTTCGGAACGGAGGGTGCCACGGTTGTGGACGATGACGGACGTCGTATTCATGGGCGCCTCCGTGTTGACACCCACGCTACACCCCAATTGGCACCAAGCGGGGAAGTCACTCGATTGCGTCCGTCTAAGAGAGATGACCGAGGACACGCCTCAGCTCACGATTGGCGGCGATCCCGGTTGCGCCAAATCGAGATGCGCGACTTTTCTGCTCGCCGAGCGATCAGCAAGGAGGGAGCATGGATCTCGAGAGCGGACCGCAGCGCTCGGCTTTGAGCGCGATCCGCATCTTCACCGTGCACGCCGAGACTGGCGCGCCGGTGCCCGGCGTGCCGCTGACCCTGTTCGCGAGCGGACCGGCAGGCGACCGTCGCTTCGGCTCGGTGGTCTCGGACGCGATGGGCTACGCCAAGTTCGCGCTCCGTGGGGTGGCCCTCACCGCCGCGGAGCGGGTGATCGTCAGTCACGGACCTGCGGGCGACAGGCTGGTGGTCGACATGGCTGATCTGGGCGCCGGCCGCGACGTGTACACGGTGGCAGTCGATCCGGCCACGGCGCGTGCTTTGCCGGCGCAACTGGGCGTCCCGGCGGTGATGGACCCTGACCTCCGCGATCTCGAGCTTTCTCCCGGTTCGATCGGGCTCACGCCACACCTGACGCCGGAAAACGGCCTCTGCGGACAATTGACACCGACTGTGATGGCGGTACGGCGCTACCCGGCCTTCCACGTACGGGCCGACATCTGCAATCCGACAACGCTCGATTGCCCTGCAGAGGGGCCGATGCGGATTGTCTACGGCAAGATCCTGGAGTACGAGATTGCCTGGTACCCGGTGGGCGTTTCGCTCGGCGAGTTGCTCAACACCCAGACCTTGGCTCCCGGCGAGCGGATCACTCTCGCTGTGAGCGACTGGGTGCGCCGCGAGATCGCTTCACGACAGCAGTCTTCGCTCACCCAGCAGGAAGAAGTCCAGCAGATCGACCTCGACCGGCAGATCGTCGAAACTCTGGAAAGCACGACCAAGTCGAAGAGCTTGGCCGCGGGAGTTGCCGGCTCGATCGGAGTGAGCGTGCCGATAAAAGGAGTCAACCTCGGGGCCGCATACGGCGGCGGAGTCGGTGGCTCGCTGACCACTACACAGCTCGCGGTGGCAACCACCCGTCGGGTAAGCGAGCACATCAGCCAGACCGCGACGCTGGTGGCGAGCGAGCGCAGCACGGTGGTGTTCCAGGCCACGGCCAGCGAGCGCAGCGTCTACCAGACCCGCACCGTCTGCAACCCCAACTGCTGTCACACACTCACCCTGGCGTATTACCAGGTCAACCGCAGCTACGAGGTGGTCACCGAATTCAAGGGCGAGCGCGATGTCATCCTAGTGGAGTATCCCAACGACGACTTCGACGCCAAGCGCGCCTTCTGCCAGGCGTCGGTGCTGCGGCCGGCGCTGCTTGACCCGACGCTCGCCGAGTCGTTCGATCTGCTCGGCGACGCCCTCTTCTGCTGCGACCAACCGGCGGCGGGGGCGAAGGTGAGGATGACCGAGGTGACAGTGCGTGCCACGGTCCACTCCAACCACTTCGCCCTGATAGACCTGACGTTGCGCACCAACAACTCGTCGATCAGCCTGCCTGGCGTCAACATCCTGTCGTGGAGCCCAGGGGGAACCTACCAAGCCACCGTGCCCACTCCGCCCCTCGACCCCGCGGACATCACCCACATCTTTGCCAATTTGATAGGTGGTGGAGGAAGCTCTAACCCCTTCGTGGCTGACTTGACGCTGACGTACGAGGCCGATGGGTTCACCGGCCCGTTCACTCTTTGGCCCCTCCACACCCAGCACTCCATGAAAGCGGTGTCCATCCTCGAAGTCCATGCCGATCTGCCGCCCCAGCAGACGGGGCCCGAGAACGCCTGCGTCGCCTCGTCGTGCGGCATCCAGAAGCTGCTCGCGCACCTCAACTGTCCCGGCAACAAGCGCTACTACAACACCCTGATGTGGCTGCGCGAGGACCCTGACGAGCGGGTGACGAATTGGAGTTGCTGCAAGAGCGGCGGTGCGCCTTTCAGCCTGTTTGAACTGATCGAGAATCAACCCATCGCGGTCTTTGGGAACTTCCTGGTCTTCCCGGCGGCCGGCAGCCAGCTGGTCGACGACCCCCTCGTCCCGGACGTCAGGACGATGGTCGTCCTGCCGACTCCCGGCGTCTACAGTGAAGGAATCCTGGGGCAGTGCGACACCTGCGAGGTGGTCGACCGGGAGCGGCACCGGGAGTGGAGCGACTCTCCGTGTGCCTGCGCGAGCCCCGACACGACCGAGCCCCCCACTCCCCAAGGAGGTGTGCGGCCGGAAGACCTCAAGCCCGATGCGGTCAGCAACCTGATCAACCTCAGCACCGTTCCCACACTCCCGGATTCCCTGCTCAAGGCGCTGGTGGAGTCGCTGGCGAGCAAGGCCGCGGAGGGGAACGACAAGGCGACGGCGCTGCTGGAGAAGCTGATCGATCTGGTCAAAGCGACACTGCCGAAGCCGGCTGCGCCACCGGAATCAGCCTCGGACAAGAAGTGAGCTGGCGTTCGCGGACTACCAAACGCCCCGCTCCTCCCAGGAGTCGCCGAGGCAGATGCCGATGTCGCGGGCGGTCTTCACGGTGTCGCAGTCGAGCGGCACCAGGCTCAGCTTGTCGATGACGTCGGCGAGCGGCACGGTCTTGATCTCCGGCGGGTCGAGCGCGACCATGACGCCGCGGCCGCCGTCGGCGACGACTTGCACCGCGGCGGCGCCGAAGCGCTGCGCGGTGACGCGGTCGAAGGCGCTGGGGCTGCCGCCGCGCTGCAGGTGCCCGAGCACCAGGTTGCGGGCCTCCTTGCCGGTGCGTTCCTCGATCTGCCGCGCCACCAGCTCGCCGATGCCGCCCAGGCGCGATGGACCGTCGCCGCGCTGCTGGAAGACCATCTCGCCGCCCACCGGCCGCGCGCCCTCGGCGACCACCACGATGCTGAAGTGGCGGCCGAGCGCCTCGCGCTCCATGATCTTGCGGCAGACGGCGTCGATGTCGAAGGGGATCTCGGGGATGAGGATGACGTCGGCGGTGGCGGCGATGCCGGCGTGGAGCGCGATCCACCCCGCGTAGCGCCCCATCAGCTCGACGGTGAAGACGCGCTCGTGCGCCTCGGCGGTGGAGTGCAGCCGGTCGATGGCCTCGGTGGCGACGCCGACGGCGGTGTCGAAGCCGAAGGTGAGCACGGTACCCGGCAGGTCGTTGTCGATGGTCTTCGGCACGCCCACCACCGGCAGCCCCTGCTGCGACAGCGCGTGGGCGATGCGCATCGAGCCGTCGCCGCCGATGGCGATCAGCGCGTCGATGCCGAGCCGGTGGAAGTTGGCGACCACCTCGGGCGTGCGGTCGACGGCAGTGATCTCGCCGGAGGGAAGCTTCACCGGCCAGCGCAGCGGGTTGCCCTTGTTGGTGGCGCCGAGGATGCTGCCGCCGAGGTGGGTGATGCCGCGCACCGACTCACGGTCGAGCTGCACCAGCTTCTCGGGGTCGAGCAGCCCCTCGTAGCCGCGGCGGATCCCCAGCACGTCCCAGCCGCGGCGCTTCGCCGACAACACCGCCGCGCGCACCACCGCGTTGAGCCCCGGCGCGTCGCCGCCGCCGGTAGTGATGGCGATCCTGCGAATGCGTTGGGGCATGCTCGGCCGCCCCGGTTCAGCCGTCGCGCAACCGCCAGTCGAAGGGGATCTCACCGGAGTGCGGATCGATCCGCTCCTTGTCGGGGCTCACCGGGTCGTAGGCGACGGTGGGCAGGTTGACGATGCGCCCCAGCGTGCGGCCGAAGTTCTGCGTCGCGTGCCAGACGCCCGGCGGGATGTAGATCAGTCCGTTGTGGTTGGTGGTGAAGAAGAGCTCGCAGAAGTTGCCGCGGTCGGGCGAACCGTCGCGCCCGTCGTAGAGCACCACGCGCAGGTCGCCGGAGGCGACGAAGTAGCGGTCGGCCTGCAGGCGGTGCCTGCCCCAGCCTTTGATGCGCCCCGGCTCGACGGTGTAGAGGCAGCCGTGGACGACCGGCTCGCGCCAGAAGGGGTCTTCGCGGTCGAAGAAGGGGACGAGCGCTCCACGGTCGTCGTGGTAGCCGTGGAGCCGGCGCACCAACACGCCCGCGATGCGGTGCGCCATCTGCTCGTCGGCATCCTCGGAGGCGGAATATTGACGGTGGATGGCGCCACCGACGCGATGCTGGGCGACGTCGCGACCCGGCAGAAGTGAGGTCTGTTCTGGCGGAGGAGCCACCGATGGCATGCTATCCGAGCCGAACGCCGACGATGCCCCTCGCCACCGTTCTCGTCGCCACTCACGACCACGGCCCGATGCTCCTGCGGTCGGTGGGGACCGCCTTGAGCCAGAGCGTGCGCGACGTGGAGATCTTCATCGTCGGCGATGGCGCCACGGCGGAGACGCGAAGGGCGGCGGCGCAGCTCGCGGATGACTCCCGGGTCCGCTTCTTCGACTTTCCGAAAGGCCTGCACAATGGCGGCGAGAATCGGCATCGAGCGCTGGCCCACGCCACGGGGGAGATCGTCTGTTACCTCGACGACGACGATCTCTGGCACCGCGACCATGTCGCTGCGCTTCAGGAGCTGCTGACTGCAGCCGACTTCGCTCACACCCTCCCCCTGGTGGTGACCGCAGAGGGGAGATTGGAAAGCTGGGCCGTCGATCTCTCGCGGGCGGCCGACCGCGACCAACTCTTGACGGGCCGCTTGGGCCTGGCGAAGTCGGTCGCCGGCCACACCCGCTGCATCTACAGCGGGCTGCCCTACGGCTGGCGCAACGTCGAGGGGCCCGAGACCGTGCGCGACGTGTGGCGGCAGATCGTGGAGCGGCCAGGTTGCAGGGTCGCAGCTTCGACTCGTCCCACCGCCCTGCAGCTGCCGGCGGCCTGGCGCGAGGGATGGTCTCTCGATCGCCGCCTGGCGGAGCTCGACGAGTGGAGCGAGCGGCTGGCGAGCCCCTCCTGGCCGCTGTTCGTGCTCGATCACTTCGTCCACGAGACGGCAGACCTCCAGCGCCACCTCGCCCAAGTGCGGGGATGGCTGCAAGAAGGGGAGCGCGCCGCGGCGAGTTGGCGCGACGCCTGGCAGACCGCCCAGCAGTCCCTTGCCGAGGCCCGGGCCTACGCCGAGAGCCTCGAAGCCGAGCGCGACGCGCGAGCTGGCTGAGGAGCGGGAGTCGCGGCCCTCGCGAACGGTGGAAGTCGCCGCCGGCTAGGTGGCCAGCACGGCCCGTTCGCGCAGCCGCCCGGCGGCCGGCGACAGCGGCGCGTGGGTGAGGATCTGCTGGATCCTGTCGAGCGCCTTGAGCGTGTCGCCGACGCCCTGGTAGAGCACCACCTCGCCGTAGAGCTGCTCGGCGAGCTGGTCGAGGTGGCCGGCGACCTTGTCGGCGCGGCTGCCCTGCGGGAACTTGCGCAGGTACTCGGCGCCGTCGGCGAGCACACGATAGCTACTGGCGAGCTGGTCGAGGCGGGCGCCGGCGGCGCGCGCCAGCTCGGCGTCGTCCTGGTCGGCGAGCTGCTGCAGCGCGACGAGGTCGGTGACCACGCTCGCGAGCGTGCGCAGGCCGGCGAGCGAACGCTCGCCCAGCGGGCTCTTGGGATCGCCGCGCCACGCCGCGAGGTACTTGTCGACCGCGTCGGCCTGGCGGTTGGTGCGGCTGTAGGCGCCGGCGAGCTCGAAGGCGACGCGCGGCGCCTCCGGCGCCTGCGGGTAGTTGGAGAGGAAGGCCTGCAGGAACTCGGTCTGGTAGACGCCGGCGGCGATCGTCTCCTGCGCCTTGGCGTAGAGCGCGTCGGCGTCGCCGCGTAGCGCCTTGCTCTCTTCCGTGAGCTTGGCGACGAACGGGCTCTCTGGCGTGAGCGCCTTCACCTCGTCGAGCTGCTTCGTGTACGCCGCGATCAGCTTGCCGTAGTCGCGCGAGAGCTCGGGGCGGGCGAGCTCTTCGTCGCGCTCGCGGTGGAGGGTGTCGAGCCGCAGCTTCTCCGCCGTCGTGCCCTGCGGCCAGGCGGTGAGCGCGGCCGAGGCGAGCAGCAGCTTCTGCGCTTCGTGCTGCGCCTCCTGCCCCTCCACCTCCTTGGGCTCGAAGCCGAGGAGAGCGGCCTGCGTCTCGCCGCGGTAGGGCGCGTCCGGGCGCGGCGTGCCGCGGGTGAGCAGCTTGCCGCGCGCGGCGGCGGCGGTGACGCGCTCGTCGAAGAAGGGGTGCGTGCGCCAGTAGCCGTACTCGTGCGACTGCGGCAGCCGGCTTTTCATGAGGTCAAACAGTCGGGCACCACCGTTGGGCGCGTAGCCCGCGGCGGTCGCCATGCGCTGGCCTTCCTCGTCGGCCTGGTCCTCGAACTCGCGGCTGTAGCTGCGCAGCAGCAGCTCGGCGAGGATGAGGCTCGCAGCCGCCGCGCCCTGGATGCGGGCGCCGCCGCTGCCGTAGCTCGACTGTTCGGGGCCCGGGCCCCACGTCGGCACGCCCGGCGTCGGCGAGCTGCCGCGGTCGGCGAGGATGACGCCGACGAGCGCCGCCTGCGCCAGCACGTTGAGCAGCGTGGCGCGGCGCTGCATCTTCATGCCGTGGCCGAGGGTGACGTGCGCCATCTCGTGGCCGAGCAGCGCCGCGAGCTGGTCGTCGTCGAGGCCCAGCTCGACCATGCCGCGGGTGAGGAAGACCTGGCCGCCGGGAAGCGCGAAGGCGTTGGGCTCGCGCATCTCGACGAGGAAGAACGAGAGCGGGAAGTCCTTGTACCCCGACGCCGCCGCCACGCGGTAGCCGATGTCGGCGACGTGGCGCAGCGTGGCGACGTCGTCCCAGGTGCCGTATTCGTCGACCGCCTCCTGCGCGGCGGCGATGCTCTTGGCGAAGAGCTCGGGGTTGGAGATCTTCTGCGCCGCGCCGGCGGCGGGGAGGAGGAGGGCGGCGACGAC
>DATNCU010000592.1:0-4413 GCA_035607145.1 Thermoanaerobaculia bacterium | reverse complement strand
CACTTCTCGATCCCCGAGGCGATCGTCGCCGCGCAGCGCATCGGCGCGCGGCGCACGCTGTTCACCCACCTCGCCCACGACGTCGACGCCGCGGCGCCGGGCGAGCTGCCGGCCGGCGTCGAGCTCGCCCATGACGGCCTCGTCCTCGACTTTGACTGAGGTGCGTGCGGTGCGGCCGGGCCAAGTGAGGCCGGGGATCGTGCGTGGGCGGCTACGCGTGCCGCCGAGCAAGAGCGTGAGCCACCGGCAGCTGGCGCTGGCGCTCCTCGCGCGGGCGCCGGTCAACGTGCGGCACCTGCTGCGGGCCGAGGACACGGAGCTGTTCCTCGGCGCGCTGCGACGGTTGGGGTGGACGGTGGAGGAGCGCGGTGAACGGGGCGAAGAAACCGTGCGGCTCGTTCCGGGCTCGCCGCCGGAGGCGGCGACGTTCGAGTGCGGCAACGCCGGCACGCTGCTGCGGTTTCTGGTGGCGCTCGTGGCGACGGTGCCGGGCGAGTGGACGCTCGACGGTTCGCCGCGGCTCCGCGAGCGGCCGGTGGGGCCGTTGGTCGAGGCCCTGCGCGCGCTGGGCGTGGAAGTGCGCTGGCGGGGCGTCGAGGGCTTCCCGCCGCTGACGGTGATCGGCGGCACGCTAAGCGGTGGCGAGACGACAGTCGACGCTGGCGAGTCGAGCCAGTACGTGTCGGCGCTGCTGCTCGCGGCGCTCGCCGCGCGCGAACCGACGCTGGTGCGCGTGGCGGCGCTCGCCTCCGCGCCCTACGTCGATGTGACGCTCGAAGCCATCGCGCAGTGGGGCGGGCGTGTCGAGCGGCGGGAGGACGGCTTCGTCGTCTCGCCGGGGCTGTCGGCGCGCGACGTCGTCGAGGTCGAGGGCGACTTCTCGGCGTCGGCATACCCGGCCGCTGCGGCGGCGCTCACTCGCGGTGACGTCACGCTGCTCGGGCTGCGCCGCGCGTCGGCGCAAGGTGACCGGCAGTTCATCGAGCTGCTGGCGAGGATGGGCACGGACGTCACGTGGAGCGGCGACGAGCTGCGCGTGCGCGGCGGCGAAGGGTTGACCGCCGTCGACGTGGATCTCGGCGCGATGCCCGACCAGGTGCCGACGCTCGCTGCGCTGGCGCCCTTCGCGCGCGGCGCGACCGCGATCCGCAACGTCGCCCACCTGCGCATCAAAGAGAGCGACCGCCTGGCTGCGATGGCACTCGAGCTGCGCCGCGCCGGCGCCGAGGTGGAGGAGCTCGCCGACGGACTGGTCATCCCGGGACTGTGGGCCGATGCGACGCCCGAGGTCCTGCCCCGGACGCCCGTCGTCATCGACAGCCACGGCGACCACCGCATCGCGATGAGCATGGCGCTCGTCGGTTTGCGGCGGCCGGGCCTGCAGATCGCCAACCCCGAGGTGGTCGGCAAATCCTACCCGCGCTTCTGGGACGACCTCGCGACGCTGCTGGGTGAGGGAAACGCGTGAGCACCCTCGACACCACGAGTGCCGCGACGGTGACGGCGAAGCGCGCCGAGGGTCGGCTGCTGCACCCGGCGCTCTCGCCGCCGCAGGGATCTAACCTCGCCGACGCCGAGTTGGGCGACCGCCAGCGCGTCGCCGTGCTGCTGCAAGCCGCGGCGGTGCTCTCGCATCTGCGCCGCGCCGGTTGGCGCCTGGCCGGCGACCTCGCCGGCGCCACGCTGCGCGACGACGGGGTGCTCTGCGGCGTCGCTGCCGAGCCGGGTAGCGCGGACGATTGGGGCCCGCCGCTGCGCGCCGTCTTCGCGGCGCTCTTCGGCGATGGCGGCGAGGTCGGCCGTGGCGCCGGCCGCCGCGCCGCTCGCGAATTGCGCGACGCCTGGGCACGCGAGCTGGTGCCGCTGCAGCCCGACCGCGCGGTGGCGGACGTGCTCGCCGCCGCGCCGTTCCTATGGGAGCCGCCGTTCGCAGCAGCACGCCGCGCCCTCGCCGCCGGTTGGGCGGGCGAGACGGTGCGGCTGTGGCTCGCCGGCCCCGACGGGGCGACGCGGCGCATGTTGGCAAAGGCGCGGACGCTCGACGCGCTCGAAGAGTTGCTGGCGAGCGACGGCGCGCGCGAGCTGTGGGGCGAGAGGCGCAGCCGCCGGCGCACGCCGCGCGAGCAGAGCGTCAAAGCCGAGCCTGTCGAGCACGCTGAGCGCGCCGCCGAGCCGCCACGGCGCGATTCTCTGGCGGTCGCCGCCGCGCTCCTCGCGGCGGGCCGCTATGTCGAAGCGCTCGAGCGCATCGCCGGCGACGACGGCGTGCCGGCGCGCCTGCTCGCGGCATGGTGTCAACACCACCTGGGCAAGAGTGGCGCCGCGCGGCGCACCGTGGCGCAGCTCATGGGCGAGCGGCTCGCCGCCGCCGAGGAGCTCGATCTCGCCGACCTCGCGGTGCGCGTCACGCTCGAGGAGGGAGATCTCGACGACGCGCGTTCCTGGCTGACGCGCGCCGGCAAGGCGGCGGGCGGCAAGCTCGGCTGGCGAGGAGCGCTGCTCGCCGGCGAGGTGGCCGCCGTGTCCGGCGACCTCACGGCGCTCGACGACGCGCTGCTGCGTTCGCGCGTGGCGCTCGCGGATACGCGCACCGCCTGGCGGTGGTACCGCCTGGAGGCGCTGCGGGCAGAGCTTGCAGCCAATGTCGTCGACTACCGGGGTGACGGCCCCGTCGAGGCGCTGCGTCGCTGTCGCCGCGACCTCGCTCCCGCCGACGCGGCGCTGCTGTGGGACGGCGTGGCTGCCATCCGCCTGCGCCGCGGCGACCTCGTCGGTGCCGAACGCGCCGCCGCGCACGCGGGACGGCTCCTGCAGGGCGGAGGCGGCCGCCAGCGTCGCCGCACGCTCCATCGTCTCGTCGAGGCGCGGGTCCGCCGCGGGCGGCTGTTCGGCGTCGAGGAGGCGCTGGAAGGAGCGCGTGTGGAGGCGCGCCTGGCGGAGGGCGCTCGCGGCCGCGATCCCGAGCTCCAGGACGCGGCGTTGCGCGTGCGGGTCGAGCTGGTGCGCGGCCGGCCGGGCGCCGCCTGGCAGCTGGCGGAAGGGGCGCTTCCCGCGCTCGATACGAGCGCCCGCGGTGAGCTGGCCGTGCTCGGCGCCCGCGCGCTCGGCTGGCTCGGCCGTGCCGAGGAGGCGCGCCGTCTGCTCGCCACGCGCGAGGGCGATGCCGAGCGCGTGCTCGAGCGCGAGGAGCTGCCGGCGCTGTGGGCGCACGCCGGCGACCGCGAGCGCGCGGTGGCGTCGGCCTCCGGCCCGCTGCACCACCTCTGGGAGGCGGTGCTCGCCGGCTCGCACCCGTCGCGCGGCCGCTGGGCCGACCTCGACGCGCTCGAGCCCTATCGCGCCGCGCGCCTGGTCTTCGACTTCGAGCGGTTGACGCCGGGCCTGGTGCCGGTGCCGCGCGTGCGGCGTGCCATTGCCACTTTGCGCCGCCTCGCCGCGGGCGAGCTCGCGGCGCAGCTCGAGGGCCGGCTCACCGGCCCGTGGGATGCGCTCTCCGCACACCTCGCCGAGAGCACGCACGACGAAGACGGGCTCTTCCGTCTATTCGCCGCGGCCGGCGCCGAGCGCGCCTACCTTGCCATGCGCACGCGCGCCGGCGACCAGGTGCTGCTCGCGGGCCCAGGTGGCGACGAGGAGCTGGTGGCGCAGCTCGGCGACGGCCACCTGGTGTTGCGTGCAGCGCGCATCGACCCGGTGGTGAAGACGCTCTTCCGGCTGCTGCTCAAGCAGCTGCCGGCGATGCGCGCCGCCACCGCCGGCCAGCCGGTGCCCGGCATCGTCGGCGAGAGCCCGGCACTGCTCTCGGCGCTGGCGCGGCTGCCGCGGCTCGCGCAGGGCGAAGTGCCGATCGTCATCCTCGGCGAATCGGGCACCGGCAAAGAGCTGGTGGCCCGGCAGGTCCACCGCCTCTCGCCGCGCGCGAATGGGCCGTTCCTACCCATCAACTGCGCCGCGCTGTCGGAGAGCCTGCTGCTCGAAGACCTCTTCGGCCACGCCAAGGGCGCCTTCACCGGCGCCGACCGCGACCGCGCCGGCATCTTCGAGACCGCCCGCGGCGGCACGGTGTTCCTCGACGAGATCGGCGACCTGCCATTGGCGGCACAAGGCAAGCTGCTGCGCGTGCTGCAGGAAAAAGAAGTGCGGCGCCTCGGCGAGAGTGCGCCGCGGACGGTGGACGTGCGCGTGGTCGCCGCCACCCATCGCGACCTCGCCGAGATGGTGCGCGACAAGAGCTTCCGCGAGGACCTCTACTACCGGCTGCGCGTCGCCGTCGTCGAGCTGCCGCCGCTGCGCGAGCGCGGCGGCGACGTGGTGCTGCTCGCCGAGCACTTCCTGGCCCGCACCAGCCGCGGCAAACGGCCGTGCCGCCTGGCGCGCCCGGCGCGCGAGCGCCTGCTCGCGCACCATTGGCCG
>DATNCU010000587.1:0-4764 GCA_035607145.1 Thermoanaerobaculia bacterium | reverse complement strand
CGATAGCATCGCGACCGTGACGAGACTGGGAGGAGCGCGCGACGCGGTCACCGCGGTGCTCGGCGGCGGCCAGGGCAGCCGGCTATGGCCGCTCACCAAGACGCGCGCCAAGCCGGCGGTGCCGGTGGGCGGCCGCTTCCGGCTCATCGACGTGCCGATCAGCAACAGCCTGCACGCCGACATCGACCGCATCTACGTCCTGACGCAGTTCAACAGCGAGAGCCTGCACCGCCACATCGCGCAGACCTACCGCTTCGACGCCTTCTCCGGCGGCTTCGTGCACATCCTCGCCGCCGAGCAGACGGTCTCCAATCGCGACTGGTACCAGGGCACGGCCGACGCGGTGCGGCGCAACCTCGACCGCCTCAACGAGCAGAAGCCGGCGGACATCCTCATCCTCTCCGGCGACCAGCTCTACCTGATGAACATCACGGCGTTCCTCGAGCACCACCGCCGCAACCGCGCCGATCTCACGGTGGCGGTCAAGCCGGTGCCGCGCGAGGGGGCCTCCGCCTTCGGCCTGATGCGCGTCGACACCGAAGCGCGCATCGTCGAGTTCGTGGAGAAGCCGACGGACCCGGCGGTGCTCGACCGCTTCACGCTCGAGGCCGAGCAGCTCGCCTCGCTGGGCTTCGAGGCGCCGGCCGGCTCGCTGCTTGCCAGCATGGGCATCTACGCCTTCCGCCGCGAAGTGCTCAACGACGCCCTGAGCGACGGCGCCGCCACCGATTTCGGCCACCAGGTCATCCCGCAGATGATCGGCAACGCCGAGGTCTTCGCCTACAACCACACCGGCTACTGGCAGGACATCGGGACGATCCCCACCTTCCACAGCGCCAACCTCGATCTCGTCAAGCCGCTGCCGCCGCTCAACCTCTACAGCCCCGACCGGCCCATCTACACTCATCCGCGCTTCCTGCCGGGCACCAAGATCCTGCACTGCGAGGTCCACGAGTCGATCCTCTGCGAGGGGAGCATCATCTCGGGGAGCTCCATCCGCAGCTCGATCGTCGGCATCCGCGCCCGCGTGCAGCAGGGGTCGGTGATCGACCACAGCATCGTCATGGGCGCCACCCACTTCGAGATCCCCGGCACGGAGTCGGGCCCGCGCATGGGAGTGGGCAAGAACTGCGTGCTGCACAACGCCATCGTCGACTTCAACGCCCGCATCGGCGACGGCGCGCGGCTGGTGAATGCCGCCGGCATCGACCACGCCGAGGAGGAGAGCTACTCCATCCGCGACGGCATCATCGTGGTGCATCGCGACGGCGTGATCGCCCCCGGCACGGAGATCTAGGTCTGTCTGCCACCCCTCACTCCCCAGCCCCTCTCTCCCCTCGCCGGGGCGAGAGGGGCCCCGAGTGGGAGGCGCTCTGCGGGTAGCCCTCGTCTCCTCCGAGCTGACGCCGTTCGCCAAGACCGGCGGGCTCGGCGACGTGGTGGCGGCGCTGGCGGTGGCGCTGCACCGCGCCGGGCACGACGTCAAGGTGTTCGTGCCGCTCTATGCGACCACCGAGAAGGCCGGCGCCGAGTTCACTCCCGTCGAGCGCCTGCAAGCGGTGCCGCTGCGGCTGGGGCCGTGGGAGGTGCCGTTCTCTCTGTGGCAGGCCGCCATCCCCGGCAGCGATCTGCCCGCCAGCTTCGTCCACTGTCCGCAGCTGTACGGCCGCGCCGGCTTCTACACCGAGGACTGGGACGAGGGGATCCGCTTCGCCTACCTGACGCGCGCGGTGTTCGCCTCCTGCCAACACCTCGGCTGGTCGCCGCAAGTCCTCCACTGCAACGACTGGCACACGGCGCTGGGGCCGCTGTTCCTCAAGACGAGCTACGCGTGGGACCGCCTGTTCGCCGACACCAAGACGGTGCTCACCATCCACAACCTCGGCTACCAGGGGATGTTCGCCGCCTCCCTGCTCAACGACCTCGGGCTCAGCGGCGAGTCGCACCTCTTCTGGCAGGAGGACCTGCAGGCCGGGCGCATCAACTTCCTCAAGACCGGCATCGTCTACGCCGACCTGATCACCACGGTGAGCCGTACCTACGCGCGGGAGATCCAGACGCCCGAGCAGGGCTTCGGGCTCGACGCGCTGCTGCGCGAGCGGCGCGGCGCGCTGCTCGGCATCGTCAACGGCATCGACCCGCAGGAGTGGTCGCCGGAGCACGACCCGCATTTGCCGGCCACCTACTCGGCCGAGGACTTGTCCGGGAAGGCGCGCTGCCGCACAGCGCTGCTCGCCGAGGCGGGGCTCGACCCGACGGCGTACAAGCCGCTCGTGGGCGTCGTCTCGCGGCTCACCTTCCAGAAGGGGTTCGATCTGCTCTTCGACACGCTGCCGCCGTTGCTCGCGGCCGACGAGCTGCGCTTCGTGGCGCTGGGGAGCGGCGAGAGCAAGTACGTCGACTTCCTTCGCTGGCTCGCCGGCCGCTTCCCGGGGCGTGCCGCCTTCCACGAGGGCTACAGCAACCCGCTCGCTCACCGCATCGAGGCGGGGGCGGACGTCTTCCTCATGCCGTCGCGCTACGAGCCGTGCGGCTTGAACCAGATGTACTCGCAGCGTTACGGGACGGTGCCGGTGGTGCGCAAGACGGGCGGGCTCGCCGACACCGTCGAGCACTACGACCGCGCCGCCGACACCGGCACCGGCTTCGCCTTCGAGCACTTCACCGCCGAGGGCCTCAACTGGGCGCTGCGCTACGCGATCTGGCTCTACCGCGAAGACCGCGAGGCGTGGACGCGGATGGTGAAGCGCGGCATGGAGCGCGACTTCTCCTGGGACCAACAAGTCCGGGAGTACGTCGCGGCCTATCGGCGCCTCGTCGGCTAGGCTCTCGTACAGCTCAGGGGCTCGGCACCACCGGCGCCAGCTCGCCGCGCAGCAGCTGTTGCCACTTGGCGCGCGCCGTCTCGAGGCGCCCACGGTACTCGGCGAGCACCTGCCGCTGCGCCGCGGTCGGCGCCGCGTCGACGGCCTCGACGTCGGTGGCGATGGAGGCGAGCACGGCGGCGATGTCGTCAGGGTCGTCGGCCGCGCGCCAGCGGGCGATGGCGCCGCGGGCTTCTTCGAGCGCGGCCGGGCTCGGGCGGCGGGCGCGCTCGCCGGGAGCGTTCGTCGCGGGCTCCGCGAGACGTTTTCCCATGGCCTCGGCCTGCTCGTGCAGCTCGACCGCTTGCGCGAGCACGGCGCGCAGCTCGTCGGCGAAGGCGAGCTGCGCCTGCAGGTCGGCGAGCGGCGTCGTCACCCGCGGGTCCATCACCACGGTGAGCGGCACCGTGCTCGCCGCGCCGTCGACGGTCAGCCGCACGGTGTAGGCGCCGGGCAACGCCAACAGCCCCTGCGGCAGCGCCGGCGTGTCGGCGTCGGGGACGGCGGCGATCGAGTACTCGTAGGCGATCGCCGGCGGCCGCGGCAGCCGCAGGTTCCACACCGCGCGGTGGTGTCCGGCGTCCGCCGGCAGCGGCGCCGGCGGCTCGAGCCAGAGGTCGGCGAAGTACTGATGAGCCTCGACGCGCGGCGGCGCCTCGGCGCTGGTCTCGACGTGCACTACCTGACCCTTGCTGTCGAGCACCTCGAGCGCGACGCTCTTCGCCGCCGCCGGCAATACGTAATCGATCACCGCGCCCGCCGGCGGGTTCGGGGTGCGCGGCTCCTCGGGTGGCAGCGGCGTGTCGCGGTTCTGGTTGCTCGCCCAGCGCCGGGCATCAGCAGGCGGCACCAGCGTCACGCCGCCGCTCGGCGGGTGCGCTGCCAGCCAGCGCAGCGGCGTCACGTCGTCGAGGATCCAGATCGCCCGCCCCTGCGTCGCCGCGATGAGGTCGGCGCCGTGCACCAGCAGGTCGTTGATGCCGGTCGTCGGCAAGTCGAGCTGCAGGCTCTGCCAGTGGTCGCCGTCGTCGAAGGAGACGAAGACGCCGCGCGTGGTGCCGGCGTAGAGCAGCCGCGGCTCCACCGGGTCCTGGCGCACCACGTAGACGTTTCCCTGCTCCGGCAAGCCGGCGACGATGGAGGTCCAAGTCTTGCCGTAGTCGTGGGTGCGGAAGGCGTGGGGCCGCGTGTCGTCGCTGCGGTGACGGTCGATCGCGGCGTAGGCGGTGGCGGGATCGCTCGCCGACGCCTCGAGCTGCGCCAGCCGGCTCCACTCCGGCAGGCCCGGCGGGCTCACGTCTTGCCAGGTCTTGCCGCCGTCGCGCGTCAAGTGGACGAGGCTGTCCTCGGCGCCCACCCAGAGCTGGTCCACCGCGCGCGGCGACGGCGCCATCGTCGAGATCACGCCGTAGCCGCAGGCACGGGCCTTCGCGACCGGCACCGCGCCGTCGCACGCCTTCGCTCCGGGCGTTCCCGGAGCGAGCTTGGGATCGGCGCCGGTCAGATCGCCGCTGATCGCCTCCCACGTCTTCCCCTCGTCGAGCGAACGGAAGACCTGCTGCGCCGAGGCGTACATCGGGTACGGCTCCAGCGGCGAGATGGCGAGCGGCTGGATCCAGGTCGAGCGGTAGCGCACCGTGCGCGGATCGGCGCCGTAGCTCGACACCGGCCAGGGCGAGACATTCTGCACCTGCCCCGTGCGCGCATCCCAGCGCGAGATCTTGCCGCCGAGGCCGCTGCCGAAGACGACGTCGGGGTCCTTCGGGCTGGGGATGTCGTAGTCGCGCTCGTCGCCGCCCACCGGGTGCCAATCGCGAAAGGTGCCCTGGCCGTAGTCGCTGCGGCTCGCGACCGCTACCGTGCCGCTGTCCTGCTGGCCGCTGTAGATCCAGTACGGCGT
>DATNCU010000586.1:0-3476 GCA_035607145.1 Thermoanaerobaculia bacterium | reverse complement strand
ACGTCGCGGCCGACGTAGCCCACCTCGGTGAACTTGCTCGCCTCCACCTTGACGAACGGCGCGCGCGCCAGCTTGGCGAGGCGGCGGGCGATCTCGGTCTTGCCGACGCCGGTGGGGCCGATCATCAGGATGTTCTTGGGGTAGACCTCGTCGGCCATCGCCGGGTCGAGGCGCTGGCGACGCCAGCGGTTGCGCAGCGCGATCGCCACCGCCTTCTTCGCCGCGTGCTGCCCCACCACGTAGCGGTCGAGCTCGGCGACGATCTGCCGCGGCGTCAGCTGCTCGAGCCACGAGAGCGACACGGGCGCCGGCGGCGCCGGCGCGCCGGGGGGAGCGGCGATGGTCACGCCAGCTCCTCGAGCGTGATGCGGTCGTTGCTGTAGATGCAGATCTCGGCGGCGATGAGCAGCGCCTCGCGCGCGATCTCGGTGGCGGACAGCGAGGTGTTGCGCAGCAGTGCGCGGGCGGCGGCGAGCGCGTAGTTGCCGCCGGAGCCGACGGCGAGGAGCCCCGTCTCGTCGGGCTGGATCAAGTCGCCGTTGCCGGAGACGAGGAAGGACTGGTCGCGGTCGGCGACGATCATCATCGCCTGCAGCTGGCGCAGCATGCGGTCGGTGCGCCAGTCCTTGGCCAGCTCGACGACGGCGCGCTCGAGGTTGCCGTGGTGCTCCTCGAGCTTGGCCTCGAAGCGGGTGAACAAGGCCAGCGCGTCGGCGCCGCCGCCGGCGAAGCCGACGAGGACCTTGCCGCGGGCGGTGCGCTTGACCTTGGCGGCGGTCTGCTTGATCACCGCCTCGCCGAGGGTCACCTGGCCGTCGCTGCCCATGCAGACCTTGCCGTCGCGGCGCACGTGCAGGACGGTGGTGGAGCGCAATAGTGGCGCTCTCGTCTTCGCATTTTGCGCAGCCGAAACCATGGGCGCGGGATGTTAGCACCGGGGTCCGAGGCGGTCCGGCGGTGCGTGAGCACGCGTGCGAGGCGGTTTAATGGCGCGGGGTGTCGAGCTCGGGGAGTGGCCGCAACCGTGGCAACGCACGTTCGCCTTCGCCGGGCTCGAGCGCAAAAACGCGGCGTGGAGCGTAGGCGGTGGCCACCTGTCGCGTCACCTCGGGGCCGAGGTCCTGGATCCAGAGGATCGGCGCGCTTGCGAGGTCGGCGGGGTTGAGGACCCACTCGGCGCCGCGGCGGAGGCGGTCGTCGACCACGATCAGGTCGCGGGCGCTGCGGCGCGCGGCATCGGCTTCCAGCGCCCGGAGGAAGCGGCTGGGATGGTCGGGGTCGGGGCGGAACGCCGGCAGCTCGACGAGGGTGAGCGGCAGCCGCACGAGCAACGTCGCGAAGGCCAGCCACACCGCGAAGGCGGCGCCCAGGCGGCGACCGCGCCAGCGCAAACCAGCGGTCTCGCGCATCCCCGTCATCGCGAGTAGCAGCAGCGGGCCGGTGGCGGCGGCGCTGTAGTGCGGCCCCCACCATGCGGTCACCGAGTGCACGGCGGCCGGCAGCGCCGCGCAGAGCAGCGCGAACAGCTTCCAGCGCGTGGCCGGCGTGCGCGGGAGGCGCCGCACCGTGAACGCCGCGAAGACCATCAGCGGCAGCCCGCAGACGAAGTACGCCATGCGGGCGAAGTGACCGGCCCCGGCGGCGATCGCGGCGCTCGCCGTGTGCGGGCGCGGGGCGGATCGTGCGAGGTGGAACGCGAGCGCCGGCGAGGAGTAGCGCACCGGCGGGGGCGGCGCGACGTAGGGGCCCAACACGTCGACGCCGTAGGTGGCGACATAGAGGCGATACGGCAGCTGCAGCGGGTCGCCGGTGACGGCGCGGTTGTGGGCAGCGGTGAGCGCGGCCCCGGTGGCGAGTGCCAGCGTCAGCGCGGCGGCCGGCTTCCACCACTCGCGAATCCGCCTCGCGAGCGCGACCGCCACGACCACCGCCGCCGGCAGCGCCGCCAGCGCGCCCTCGAACGGACGGCTGTTGGCGAGCAGGAAGACGCCGAGCGCGAGCGGCGCCCACGCCAGCCGCGGCGCGCCAGCATGCCCACGGAAAAGCCGCGGCAGCGCACCGTAGAGCAGGAACGCGCCGATGGCGGTGACCGCACCGCCCCAGTACGACTGCCCCCAGTAGCTGCCGATGCCGATCTTGAGCGTCGCGAGCGCGGCACCGACGAGCGGCCAGGGCGGCGGCAGCCACCCTTGCAGGAACCAGCAGCAGGCCGCCGCGAAGAGCGCCGCCGTGAGGCAGACGCCGATGCCGGCGTGGCCGAGCAGCTGCCCCGCGGCGAGCGGCAGCGCCGGTGCCGGCGGGTACTTGGTGGCGTAGCTCGGCCGCACCATGACGTGGATCGCCTCGAAGGCCACCGGCACGCGCGGCGTGGGGTTGGTGAGCCGGCCGTGGGCGAAGGTGTCGGCGGTGAAGAGGTAGCCGTGCTCGTCGGTGACGAACGGCACCGGGAAGCCCAGCCAGAGCATGGTCGCCGCGCTGGCGAGCAGGGCGCCGAGGGCGCTGGCGAGAACGGCGCGCCGCGGCCCGACGGCGGCGAGCGCGCGCCAGCCGCGCCGCAGCCACGCCTCCAGCCGGCGCGGCCGCCAGAGCACGAGCAGCGCCGCGAGCAGCGTGAGCGCCAGCTCGAGGATGGGGACGATCTCGCCGGAGAAGGCGATCGACGCGTGGTACACGTCTCAGCGGCCGCCCGGCTTGGTGGCGAGCACCTGGATCTGCGCGCCGAGCGGTAGTCGCCCGAGAGCCGGCTCGAGGAAGCGCAGCGCTGCGAGCGGGCGCGGGAAGTAGAACAGCGAGCGCAGCTCGACGTCCGCGAAGCCGGCGTCCTTCACCAGCCGCCGCGCCTCGCGCGGGCTCATCGGCACCGCGTCGCGGTCGAAGGGGATGCGGCGCATCACCATCCACGCGCCCGGGTTCCAGGCGTTGTTCTCGAACAGCGCCAGCCGGCCGCCGGGAGCGAGCGCGGCGAAGATCGCCGCCATCGTCTCGGGCCGCCGCGCCGGCTCGACGTGGTGCAGGACGCCGTTGACGTAGCAGAGGTCGAAGGCGCCGAGGGTGGGCAGCTCGGCGAGCTCGGCGAAACGCGCGGCGGGGTGGCGCGTGCGCGCGAAGGCCAGCGCCGGCGCCGAGACGTCCACCCCGACCACCTCGGCTTCGGGCACGCGCGCCGCCAGCGCCCCCGCGGTGTCGCCGGTGCCGCAGCCGAAGTCGAGGATCCGCCGCGGCCGCCAGCCGGCCGGCAGCGCGCGGAAGAGGCTCGTCAGCCTTCCCTCGATGAAGAACGGCTTCTCCTCGCCGGAGAGCCGGATCCCCGTGGCGAGCATGGCGTCGTACTCGTCGCCGCGAGCGAAGAGGTCCTCGCCCATCAACCGGCGCGCGCGCGTTCGGCGAGATACGCCATGCGGTCGGCCACCAGGTCGACGGTGATCACCACCAGCCGCGTCACCACCAGCACGAACGCCACCGAGAAGCACGACGAC
>DATNCU010000564.1:0-2549 GCA_035607145.1 Thermoanaerobaculia bacterium | reverse complement strand
TGGTAGCCGGGAGCAAGAGAGCGCGCCTCCACCTCCAGGCGCCTCGACGGCCGTGACTTCGCGATATCCACTAAGCGCCCTCCGGAGGTGCCGCCGCGGCGGCCCCCGGATCCGCTGGGCACCCGCCTTCGTCGTTCACTGCGGGTGACCTGTTGGCAGGATTCAGAGTTGCAGACGTGGCCTTGTGCTCGACACGACCGCTTTGAGCGATTACCCTCTGAGAGGGGAGGGCGATGGTGAGCGAGCAGGAGCCTAGCTATTACGAGATCGCGTTGACCAACCGGCAGGTGCTGGTGGCCTTCGTGATCTTGCTGGTTTGCGTGCTGGCGTCGTTCTTTGCCGGGGTGTGGGTCGGGCGCGGGTCGCCGGCGGCGGCTGCGGATGGGGCGCAGCAGGCAGCCGCTCAGCCGACTCCGACGACGCAGCCTGAGGAGTTGGCGTTCTTCAACGATGGCGAGGCTAGCTCCGGCACCGCTGGCGACCGTCCCGATCTCCAGGACCTTGCGCGCAATCCGCGGCAGGGCACTACGCTGGCCGAGGACCTTGGCGTCAAGGATGCGCCGCGCGCTGGGGCGAGCCCGGCTCCCGCGGCACCGGGTGGGGAGCCCGAGGGTGAGCCCGGGCCCGGCGCGGAGCCGTCGGGCGCTCCGGCTGCGACGGGCACAGCGGCGCCGACGACACCTGCTGCGCCCGCGGGCTCGTTGTTCATTCAGGTGTTCTCGTCGCGCGACGAGCTGCAGGCGCGGCGGCTCGAGACCCGGATGCGAGCGGCTGGGTTCAAGGCGTTTCTGTCGCCGGCCGGGCCGATGTTCCGTGTTCGCGTCGGGCCTTTTGCGGCGCGGCCCGAGGCGGAGCAGCAGGCGGCGAAGGCGCGGCGCGAGTTCCGCGTCGACACTTGGATCACCGCCTCGCCGTAGCCGGTTCGCGCGTCCCCCGTAGCGCGTCTTCGGCTGAGACACATGCCGCCGACTCAGCAAGCCGGCTCCGATAGCACTACGGACGCGTCCGCACGTGCGCAGGAGGGGCCGCCGCCCGCGCGGCATGATCGCGTCGGTAGTTGGCGGCGTAGTCGCACCACCGTCGCGCTCGCCTGGACGATCTTCGCGGCGCTCGGCGGTCTGCTGTGGACCACGCAATTCGAGCCGCGCGCCTACGTCGTCGCGCCGTGGGTGGCGCTCGTGCCGCTGCTGCTGCTTCTCCCTTCGCCGCGCCCGTGGCTGCTCGGGTTCGTGCACGGCTTTGCTTATTGGCTCGCTTCGATCCCGTGGATCGCCTCGACGCTCGAGATCTACGGTCAGCTGCCGGCGTGGCTCTCTTGGGCGCTGCTCGGGCTGCTCGCCTCATACCTGGGGCTGTTTACGGCGGCGTTTGCCGGTCTCGGCGCACGGCTCTGGCGGCGCGGCGGCTGGGTGGCGGTGCTCGGGCTGCCGGCGCTGTGGGTGGTGCTCGAGCTGCTGCGCGGTTGGATCGCTTCGGGCTTTCCCTGGAACATCGCGGCCTACGCGTGGGTGGAAGTGCCGGGAGCGTTGCCGCTCTCGTCGTGGGTGGGGCCGTGGGGGATCTCGTATCTCGTCGTGCTCGCCAACCTCGGCGTGGCGCTGGCGGTCGCCGCGCGGCGGCCGCGGCTCGGCGCGATCGCCGTGCTGGTGCCGCTCGTGCTGCTGCCGCTCGCCGGCCGCTTCGCTCATGGACACGCTCGGCCAGGGGCGCCGCAGGCGGTGCGGCTGCTGCAGCCCAACATCGCCAACCTGGTGCAGTACGAGCCGCGGGCGACGCTGCTCAACTACGCGCGGGTGGTGTCGATGTCGGAAGGCGCCTGCGATCTGCCGGGCGCGCTCGTCGTCTGGCCGGAGAGCGCCGGCTGGCCGTTCGACTATCCGGAGGACGCCAACTTCCGCGACGACCTGCGGCGGCTCGCCGCGCGCGGCTGTCCGCTGCTGTTCAACACCGCGTTCCGTGTGGACAAGCAGTGGCGCAATGCCGCGTTCCTCCTGGGGCCCGATCTACGCGAGCAGCGGGCCGACAAGCGGCACCTGGTGCCGTTCGGCGAGTACGTGCCGGCGAAGGCGCTCTTTCCGTTCCTCGACAGCCTGGCGCGCAACGCGGGCGACTTCACGGCGGCGAGCGAGCTGCGCCTCCTCGACTGGGGGCGCGAGCGGCTGGCGGTGGCGATCTGCTTCGAGGTGATCTTCCCCGGCGAGGTGGCGGAGGTGGTGCGCGACGGCGCCACGGTGCTGGTGACGATCACCAACGACGCCTGGTACGGCGACACTTCGGCCCCTTGGCAGCACTTCCGCGCCGTGCGCTTCCGCGCCGCCGAGGAGCGGCGGCCGCTGGTGCGGGCGGCGATCACCGGCATCTCGGCGATGGTGCGCGCCGACGGCTCGGTGGCATCGCAGCTGGGGCCGTTCGCGCAGGGCGTCTTGCGTGGCAGCGTGGTGGGCGGCACCGGACTGTCGCCCTACGCGCGGCGGCCGTGGCTGGGGCCGGCGCTGGCGTGGCTGCTCGCCGTCGGCGCGCTCGTACTCGCGTGGCGCCGGCGCTGAGGC
>DATNCU010000561.1:0-2171 GCA_035607145.1 Thermoanaerobaculia bacterium | reverse complement strand
AACAGCGCGATCGCCACCTCCTTCGACAGCAACGCCGCCACGAAGGCGAGCGTGGCGAGTCCGACCGCCATCCACGGTCTCTCCTCGGCGGGCCGCGCAAGCAGGGCTCTGATAGCGAGGAGCACGAAGAGCGCGACCAGCTGCTCCTGGAGGCCGGCGGCCCAGGCGACCGAGCTCACGTGGGTCGGATGGAACGAGAACAGCAGCGCGCCCAGCAGAGATGGCAGCGGCCGGAAGCCCAGCCGCAGGAACAGGCCCGCGGCGAGCGCCGCGACCGCGGCAGCCATCACCACCGCCGCCAGGTGCCACCCGAAGGTGGCGCCGCCGGCGACCTGGTAATACAGCGTGGACAGCGCCAGGAAGACCGGCCGGTAGAAAGTGCCGAGCACCTCCGCCGACCCCTTGCGCAGCGCTCCGACGTCGGTGACGAACCCCCTGGCGATGCTCCCGAGGTCGCTCAGCGAAGCGCTCTTCTGGAAGAGCACCGTGTCGTCGAGAACGAAGCCGAAGGCGGTGGTATGCCAGAAGACCGCCAGCGTCGCCAGCGCCGCGACCCACGGCACGAATCGCTCGCCGACCGCCGTGGACCACGCCAGTGCCTGCGGGCCCGGTGGCGAAGCGGCGCCGCGCTGTCGCTGGCGCCGAGCCGCCTTCCCTTCCTGCCGCTTGCTGCCCGCCACGGCGGAGGATGGTAGCGGCGAGCGCCGTCCGCGCGCCACCGCCGCGTCGCCGTCGTCGTGGAGGTTCCGCCGCGATACGCTGCGCGCCGTGCGACGGCTGCTCCTCACCACCGCCGGCGAGAGCCACGGCCCGGGGCTCACCGCCATCCTGCGCGGCCTGCCCGCCGGACTGCGCGTCGACTTCGAGCTGATCGCCCGCGACCTGCGGCGGAGACAGCACGGGCACGGCCGCGGCCGGCGCATGCAGATCGAGCAGGACGCTGTCGAGGTACGCGGTGGCGTGCGCGGCGGCGAGACCCTCGGCTCCCCCCTCGCGCTGTGGATCGCCAACCGCGACTACGCCAACTGGGAGAAGGTGATGGACCCGGCGGCGGTGGACCCGCGCGCCGCCGAGCAGCGGCGACTCAAGGCGCCGCGGCCGGGGCACGTCGACCTCGCGGGCGGCATCAAGTACGACCGCCGAGACCTGCGCGACGTCCTCGAGCGCGCCTCCGCCCGCGAGACGGCGGCGCGGGTGGCGGCGGGCGCCTTCGCAAAGATGTTGGTGCGTGAACTTGCCGGCATCGAGGTCCGTAGCGGCGTGCGCTCGCTGGGTCCAGTGGGTGCCGGCCGTCCGGCACCGTCGTGGGACGACCTGCTGCGCGTCGACGACGAATCGCCGCTGCGCGCCATCGACCGCGAGCTCGAGGCGGAGATGGTGGCGCTCGTCGACCAAGCCAAGGACGCTGGCGACACCCTCGGCGGCGCGGTAACGGTCATCGCCCGCAACGTGCCCGCGGGGCTGGGCTCGCACGTGCACTGGGACGAGAAGCTCGACGGCCGCCTCTGCGCGGCGCTGGGCTCAATCCCCGCGGTGAAGGCAGTGGAGATCGGCGACGCGTTGCGGGCGAGCGCCGGCTTCGGCAGTGCGGCCCACGATCCCATCGAGTACGACGCCGCGGCGGGCTGGCGCCGCCCCACCAACCACGCCGGCGGCCTCGAGGGCGGCATCACCAACGGCGAGGACATCGTGCTCACCGCCTACATGAAACCGATCTCCACGCTGCGCCAGGCGATCGGCAGCGTCGACCTCGACACTCTGGAGCCCCACCGCGCGCAGTACGAGCGCAGCGACGTCACCGCCCTGCCCGCCTGCGGCGTCGTCGGCGAGGCGATGGTGGCGCTGGTGCTCGCCGACGCGTTGCTGGAGAAGGTCGGCGGCGACTCCATGGCCGAGTTGCGCGCGCATTTCGCCGCCACCATTTCGCTGCAGCGCAACTGGCCGCATCCAGTAGAATGAGCCGCGCCGGAAGACCCACGACATCCGAATCCATCGAAGCGATCCGAATCCATGGAAGCGCCGGCGACCGCGGAGGGATGCCGTTGAAGAAGAAGATCCTGGTCGTCGAGGACTCCAAGCTCGTCCACAAGATGTACGAGCTGATGCTGCGGCCGCACGAGATCGTGCACTGCTACGACGGTCACGAGGCGCTGCAGAACTTGGGCGACCAC
>DATNCU010000542.1:0-8055 GCA_035607145.1 Thermoanaerobaculia bacterium | reverse complement strand
TTCTTCTTCGCCTCCTGGGCGCGCTTCTTCTCCTGGTAGAGGAACTTGCCGAAGTCCATCACCCGGCAGACCGGCGGGTTGGCGTTGGGCGCCACCTCCACCAGGTCCAAGCCGCGCTCGTCGGCGATCTTCTGGGCCTCCCGGATCTCGACGATGCCGAGCTGGTTGCCCTCGTCGTCGATGAGCCGCACCTCTCGGGCGCGGATCTGGCGGTTCATGCGGGTCTTCTTGTCGATGGACAGGGGTCGTTTCCTCCTTGAGAGTTTCTAGAGCTCGAGGCTGCGCGAACGTTCGCGCTCGGCGATGCGGGCGGCCACCTCGGCCACCGGCAGGGCGCCGAGGTCCTCGCCGGTGCGCAGCCGCAACGAAACGGTGCCCGACTCCGCTTCGCGGCCGCCGGCCACCAGCATGTAGGGGATCTTCTGCAGCTGCGCCTCGCGGATCTTGTAGCCCAGCTTCTCGCCGCGGGCGTCGAGCTCGACGCGCACCCCGGCGGCCGCCAGCTGGTCGCGCACCGCGACACCGTAGTCGGCGAACTTCTCCGACACCGGCAGCACCACCGCCTGCTGGGGCATGAGCCAGACCGGGAAGGCGCCGGCTGTGTGCTCGATCAGGATGCCGAGGAAGCGCTCGAGCGAGCCCACCATGGCGCGGTGGATCATCACCGGCCGGTGCTCGGCGCCGTCGGCTCCCACGTACTTGAGGTCGAAGCGCTGCGGCAGCTGGTAGTCGAGCTGCAGCGTGCCCAGCTGCCACCAGCGGCCGAGGGCGTCGCTGATGTGGAAGTCGATCTTGGGGCCGTAGAAGGCGCCGTCGCCCGGGTTGACGGCGTAGTCGCTGCCCAGGATCTGCTGCAGCACGGCCTCGAGCGTGCGCTCGGCGTGCGCCCACTGCTCGGCGGTGCCGATCGAGCGCTCGGGGCGGGTCCCGAGCTGGATGCGGATGGCCGAGAAGCCGAGCGTGCGGTAGATCTCGAGGATCATCCGCGCTCCAGCCTCCATCTCGGCGCCGATCTGGTCCTCGCTGCAGAAGACGTGGGCGTCGTCCTGGCTGAAGCTGCGCACGCGCGTCAGGCCCGAGGTGACGCCGCTCTTCTCGTAGCGGTGCAGCCGCCCGAAATCGGCGTAGCGGATGGGCAGGTCGCGGTAGCTGCGCAGCCGCGTCGCGAAGATCAGGCAGTGGCCGGGGCAGTTCATCGGCTTGACCGCCATCTGCCGCTCGTCGGCCTCGGTGAAGAACATCGCCTCGCGGTAGTTGTCGTAGTGGCCGGAGGTGTGCCAGAGGTCGACGTCGAGGATCTGCGGCGTCACCACCTCGCCGTAGCCGCGGCCGGTCTGCAGCTCGCGCACGAAGCTCATCAGGCGGTTGTAGACGAAAGCGCCCTTGGGGTGGAAGAAGGGCATCGCCGGCGCCAGCGGGCTGAAGCTGAAGAGGTCGAGCTCGGGGCCGATCCGGCGGTGGTCGCGCGCCCGCGCCTCCTCGATGGCGTGCAGGTACGACTCGAGCCCGGCCGGGGTCGAGAACGCCGTGCCGTAAATGCGCTGCAGCATCTCGGCGGACTCGTCGCCGCGCCAGTGCACGCCGGAGGCCTCGAGCAGCTTGACGGCGCCGATCTGCGAGGCGCGCTGTACGTGCGGGCCGCGGCAGAGGTCGGTGAAGCAGCCGTGGCGGTAGAGGGTGATCGTCTCGCCCTCGGGGATGTCGTCGAGCCGCTCGACCTTGAGGCTCTCGCCCATCTCGGCGAAGAGCCGCTTGGCCTCCTCGCGCGACACCTCGATGCGCTCGAAGGCGCTGTCCTCGCCGAGGATCTCGCGCATCTTCTCTTCGATACGTGCGAGGTCTTCCGGCGTGAACGCGCGGCCGATGCGGAAGTCGTACTGGAACTTCTCGCTGTGGTCCTTGCGGCCGGCGTCGTACTGCGCCTCGGGGAAGAGGCGCTTGACGGCGTCGGCGAGCACGTGCTCGGCGCTGTGGCGCACGAAGTCGCCGGCGCGGGCGTGCTTGGGCGTCACCACCTCCAGCCGTCCGCCACGTTCGAGCGGCTGGCGCAGGTCGACCAGCTCGCCGTCGATGAGGGCGCCGACGGCGTCCTTGGCAAGACGGGGGCCGATCGACTGGGCCACTCCCAAGGGTGTCGTCCCCGCCTCGACCGTGCGCACCGAGCCGTCCGGCAGGACGAGCTCGAGGGTCGCGGAAGCGGTCACCATGCGCGCATGAGTTTCGCGGGGGAAAGCAGGAGCCGGCGATCTGGAAGAGCCAGGAGGCTGGTCAAGGGCGGGAGCGGCGGGCCTGGTAGGCGCTGGCGGACTCGAACCGCCGACCTCTACCGTGTGAAGGTAGCGCTCTAACCAACTGAGCTAAGCGCCTCTGGAAGACCGTGCTGTTCGTCGCGATGCTCCTGGACCTCTTGAAGGTTTCTCCAGAATGGTAGGCCCGAGCGGACTTGAACCGCTGACCTCTACGATGTCAACGTAGCGCTCTAACCAGCTGAGCTACGGGCCTTTGCTCCGAGCGCCAGGAAGCGCGAAGGGTAACAGACGGCTCCGAACGCTGTCAAACGCCGGCGCCGCGTCTCCCAGGCTGGCGCAAATGATTGGAGGCGCAGCGGTAACCGCCGTTGCGCACGACGCTTTCGACGAGCGGCGGCAGCAGGTCGAGATGGGCCCCGGCAGCGGCGAAGACGGCCTTCGCGCGATCGTCGCCGGCAGGCAGCAGCGAGGCGAAGCCTTCCGCGCGCACGACGCCATCGCGCGTCTCGACGACGACGTTGTTCCAGCCGAGGAGGAAGTGCGGGTAGCGGTCGTCGCCCCCGCCGCGCAGGAGCGCCGTGGGGACGAGGAGCAGCGGCAGGCGGGAGACGCGGAAGCCCTGCGCGGCGAGGTGCTCGGCGACGAGGTCGAGGAAGGAGGCGAGGGCGCGGCCGCGCGGTGCGTTCGCTTCCGCGGCGAGTGCCGCGCGCACGTCAGCGCCGGGTTGCAGGTCGTAGCTCGCGGCGAGCGTGGCCAGCGCCGGTGCCGGTGCGTCCGCCAACAGCTGTTGCCCCGCGGCGAGGTCGGCGACGAGCGCCGCGGCGCGACCGTCACGGCTGGGGATGAAGGTCACCAACGAATCGAGGTCGTAGCCGGCGCCGCCGCCGATCCTCCGCATCATCTCGGTCGAGATCGCGGGGGCGCTGGCCTCGCTCGCGACGCCCGCCGCAGCGGGCGGCAGCGGGTGCACGAAGCGCACGGGCCGGCCGTAGAGCGTCGCCAGCTCGTCGGCGGCACGGCGCACGGCGCCGACGTAGGCGTCGATCCCCGCCGCGCTGCCGAAGCTCTGCACCGGCACGCGCGCAACCCCGAGCAGCTGCAGCGCCCGCGGCTCGAAGGTGTGGAGCGTCACCCACGCCGCCTCGCGCGTGAGCAGCACCTGGCCGTTGTGGAACGGCACCGCCGCGACCGACCAGCGCACGCCGCCCCAGGCGCGGTCGAGCTCGGGCGGCAGGTCTTGCACCAGCTCGCGGCCGAGCTCGCTGTCCACTTCGCGGCCCGGCTGCAGGTTGGGCCGCACGACGACGCGCACGGCGCCGGAAGCGGTGCGCGCGAAGCTGAAGGGGTCGCGCGGCCACGGCGAGTAGGGTCCGCCGCGGGTCTCGAGCAGCCGCACGCGCAGCGGCGCCACGGCGGCAGCGAGCGCCTGCCGCTGCGGCGGATCGACGAGCGCCAGCAGCTCGCGGTCAGGATCGGCGGCGCGCACAGCGGCGAGCAGCGCCGACGCCTGCGTCCCCGGAATGAGCTTCGACGGGAACGAGTAGACGGATGCCGCGAGCGGCAGCTCGGGCTCGTCCTCGATGCGGGCCACCTCGCCGGCGGGCGCCGCGCGCTGATCCGAGGCCGGCGCATCCGCGCGCTCCGCCGCCGGCGCCGTCGCAGGCGCGGTCGCGGGCGCGCTCGCCGCCCTCGTCACCATCCAGCCGCCGACTCCGAGCAAGCCGGCGGCGACGGCCGCGGGCAGCAGCACCGGCGCAATCGGCGTCTTGCCCGCTCCTCCGCGCGACCTCGTCAAGGCCGGTCGCTCCTCGCCCGCCGCGCCTCAGCGCCCGGCGCCGCTGTCGCGGCGGAGCTGGTCGAGGTTGCCCTTCGCCGTCTTGTCGTCGGGGTGGAGGCGCAGCACCTGCTCGAGCAGCGTCTTCGCCTCGTCGCGCTTGCCGGCGTTCATCAGCAGCACGGCGAGGTCGTTCATCGCCGCAGTGTGCTGCGGCGCGAGCGACAGCGCCTTGCGCAGGTCGCGCTCGGCGTTGGCGTAGTCGTGCGCTCCCATCTCGGCGGCGCCGAGCTGGTAGACGAGGTTGGCGTTCTTGGGGTCGAGGGCGACCGCCCGCTTGGCAGCCTCGACCGCGGCCGGGAACTGCCGCGTCACCAGCAGCACCTGGACCTCCATGGTGTGGGCGAGGAGGTTGCGCGGGTGGGCGGTGAGCTCCTTGCGCACCACCTCGAGCGCCTGCTGCGGCTTCTGCTGCTCGAGCAGGTCGAGCGCCTGCTGCGCCCACGCCGGCTTCGGCGGTCCGCCTGAGGCAGCGGCCGGCGGCTTCCCGCCTGCCGGAGCACTCGCCGCTCCCGCGCCGCTGCCGGCCGCGGCGACGGCGCCACTGGCGGCCGACTTCCCGGCAAGCTTCGCGAGCTCTTGCCGCGCCTGCGCCGCCTCCGCCTTCTTTCCCGCCGCGTCGAGCGCGCCGGCGAGCGCGGTCCACGCCTCGCGGCTCTGCGGGTTGAGCTTGGCCGCCTTCTGGTAGAAGCCGATCGCCTCAGCGCCGTGGCCGCTCGCCGCGAGCAGCTGCGCGTACTCGATGGCGATGCCGGCCGCCGGCCGCGGATCGCCCAGCGTGCGCGGATCGTCCGGCAGCGCGTCGGCGAGCGGCTTGAGCGTCGCGAGCGCGGCCGCCGTGCGGCCGAGTTGGCGCTGCGCGCGTCCGAGCAGCAGCACGAGGTCGGGCACCTTGCCCGCCTTGCCCTGCAGCAGCTCGACCACCTTCGCGGGCTGGCCGGCGCCGAGGTAGGCGGCGGCCGCGACGCGCCGCACCTCGAGGTCCACCGCCGGCGGGTGCTGCGCCACGATCGGCTGCACCAGCTTCAAGGCGCCCGCCGTGTCGCCCTGCTGCGTCAGCGCGCGCGCCCGGAGCAGCTGCACCGGCGGGCTCTCCACCATGCCGGCGAGCATCTGCTGCGCCTCGTCGGGGCGCTCGAGCTCGAGGGCGAGCGCGGCAGCGACCAGGCGCGCGTCGCCGTCGCTCGCGTGGCTCAGCACCCACGGCCGCAGCAGCGCATAGGACTCGACGACGCGCCCGGTGCGCGAGTAGAGGATGCCGAGCTCGCGCGCCGCCGGCGACGACGGGTCCTTCGCCACCGAGCGCGAGAGGTACTTGCGCCCCAGCTCGGGGTTGCCGCTCTGGATGGCGGCGCGGCCGGCGTTGTAGAGCACGGCGGCCTCGGCGTCCTCGCGGTCGGCGAGCGGCTTGAGCATCGCGAGCCCGTCGGCCGGGCGGTTGGCCTCCACATAGAGCGTGCCGAGCAGCGACAGGCCGCGCGGCCCCAGCTGCGGACGGTCGCGCTCGAGACGCTTGATGGCGCCCGCGATGTCGCCCTTCGCGGCGAGGTCGCCGGCCTGCTCGATCGCCGCGGTGCCGGGCGGTTTCGTGGAGGTCGTCGCCGGGGCGGCGACGACGGCCGCGGCGGGCAGCAACAGAAGTAGGAACAGCAGCGAGGAGAGGCGTTTCATGGCGATCGGGTCTCCGCGGTGATCTCGGCCTGGTTGCGGTGATGGTAGCTGGTGCCGGCCCTCTGCCGGCGCGGCGCGGCTCAGCCGGCGAGCGCGCGCAGCTCCTGGCTCTGCGGGTAGGCGGCGAGCGCGCGCCGCAGCAGCGCCGCGGCGCTGCGCGGGTCGCCGAGGATGCGCAGCGTCTTGACGGCGGTGGCGTAGGCGCCGGGCGAGCCCTGGCCCTCGACCAGCGCGCGCAGCGTCGCCACCGCCGCGTCGGGGCGGCCTTCGCTGGCGTAGAGCAGCGCCAGCCGCGAGTAGGCCGGCGGGTCGGCCGGGAAGTCGGCGATCTCGCGGCGGAAGGCTTGCTCGGCGTCGGCGGGGCGGCCGAGCCGCGCCAGCACGTCGCCGCGCAGCATCTGCAGGCCCGCCATCTTGACTGCCGGGTCGCGGCCTGCCTCCGCCTCGTCGAGCAACCGCAGCGCCTCCTCCAGCTTCTCGGCCTTGATCTGGATACTCGCCATCGTCATCAGCGGCCCCAGGCGCGAGCCGCGCGCCGCGAGCGCCTGCCGCGCCTCGCGCTCGGCGGTGGGAAGGTCGTCGCGCGCGAGGGCGATGCGCGCCAGCAGGTCGTGCGCGACCGCCGGGCTGGTCTCCAGGCCCAGCTTGGCGTGCTCGGCCGCCTCGTCGAACCGCCCCATGTCGAGCAGCACGTTGGCGGTGCCGAGCGCCACGTGCGTCGAGCCGCCGGAGAGCTCCATGGCGCGCTGGAAGGCGGCGAGCGCCTCGCTCTGCCGGCCGAGCTTCTGCAGCGAGGTGGCGAGGTTCTCCCAAGCGTCGAGCATGAGTGGGTTCTTATCTAGTAGCGCCTGGAACAGCGGCACCGCCTGCGCGTACTGCTGCAGCGAGAAAGCGTGCAGGGCGCGGCCGAGGTCGTCGAGCGTCGAGATCTGGCTCTTGGGATCGGGCAGCGGGCCGTCGCCGACCTTCGCCGTCGTGGTGCCGAGATAGCCCAACGCGGCGAGCTGGCGGGCGGTCTCGGGGTCCTCCTCGCTGGGGGCGGCGAGCGGCACGGCGAGGCGCGCCGCCTCGGTTTTGAGCGCGGCGTAGGTACGCCGCTCCGAGCGCAGTACGTCGCGCTTCTCGGCGGGGTCCTTCGCCAGGTCGTAGAGCTCGGGCGCCGGCCCCTCGATGTAGTGCGAGTCGCCGCGGATCACCGAGGCGAGCTCGTTCCAGCCCAGGTGGAGCCGCGGGTAGAAGGTCTCGGCGTAGAGCGTCCGCTCCGGCGCGTCGGCGGCGCGGCCGAAGAGCGGCGCGCCGTCGGTCTGCGGCGGCACCGGCATGCCGAGCAGCGCCAGCACGGTGGGCATCACGTCGACGAGCTCTGCCGGCTCCTCGACGGTGCTGCCGCCGCGCTCGTTGCCGGGAAGCTTTACCAGCAGCGGCACCTGCAGCGCCTCGCGGTAGAGCAGGATGCCGTGCTCCTGCTCGCCGTGGTCGCGAAGGCCCTCGCCGTGGTCGGAGAGCAGCACCACCAGCGCGCGGTCGTAGACGCCGCGCTCGCGCAGCGCCGCCAGCAGCTCGCCCACCGCAGCGTCGGCGGTCGCCACTTCGCCGTCGTAGGGATCCGTGTAGCGGCTCTTGAACGGCTCCTCGGGCGCATACGGCGTGTGCGGCTCGTAGAGGTGGACGAAGAGGAAGAACGGGCTTTCGACGTCGGTGCCGCGCAGCCAGGCGAGCGCCGACTGCACGGTCACCTTCCCCGGCCGCTGGCTGTTGCCCAGCGACTCACTGGCGCGCACGTCGATGGACGAGTCGTAGGCGTCGAAACCAACGGCGAGACCGGTCTCGGCGCGCAGCACGAACGCCGACACCGCGCCGCCGGTGCGATAGCCGGCGTCGTGGAGCAACGCCGGCAGGTAGGGCGTGCGCTCGGCGCGGAAGCGGTAGCCGCTGTTGTCGCGCACGCCGTGGTGCCCGGGCAGCCGGCCGCTGAGCAGCGAGGCGTGCGAGGGCAGCGTCAGCGGCACGTTGCTGTAGGCGCGCGAGAACAGCACCGCGTCGCGGCGCAGCGCATCGAGCGCCGGCGTCGCCACCTTCGAGTAGCCGTACGCCGGCAGGCGGTCGGAGCGCAGGGTGTCGATGGAGATGAGGACCACCGGCGCTTTGGGGAACGGGCCCGGCGTGCCGGTGGCCTCGCGCTTACCTTTGCAGCCGATCAGCAGAGCGGCGCTCGCGAGCACTGCGGCTGCGGCAAACCCGAGCACGCGGGTGTGCGCGAGTCGCGGCGCAACAGCCAGCATGTTCTGCCTCACCCGCCCA
>DATNCU010000514.1:0-3303 GCA_035607145.1 Thermoanaerobaculia bacterium | reverse complement strand
GCTGTTGGTGAAGTCGGCGGCGAGCAGGCGTTGAAGCCGGTCGGGGTCGGCCTCGAGCTGGTCCTGTGTGGCGAACTCGGCGGCGGTCAAGATGACGGTGTCGAGGCCGCTGCCGCCTTCTTCGCGGAACGCGGCGTCGGCGGCATCGAGCGCCGGGCCGAACGTCTCGGGGCGCAGCAGGTCGAGCTCGGCGGCGGGCACCCTTGTAGGCGAGACGGCACGGGCCGCGAGGTCGGCGCCCGAGCGCTGAAGCTGCTCTGCGTCGCGGCCGAGGAGTGCGACCCGGTGGCCGCGCGCGACCAGCTCGCGGGCCAGGGCGCGGCCCATGCCGCGCGTGCCGCCGGCGAGCGCCACGTGGAGCGAGCCCCGGCGCGCCGCCATGCTCACGCCGCCGCTCCGCGCGAGAGCGCCGCTGCCGCGAGCGCGTCGCCGAGCAGCCGCGCCGACAGCCGGCTGCGGATGCGGCCTTCCGGGTCCCACTGGCGGCGGACCTGCTGGAAGCGCGCCAGCCGTTCGCCCTCGATCGCGGCGAAGTCGGCCGCAGTGCTGAAAGCGTCCTTGGCGAGGTAGATGCGGCCGCCGGCCTCGCGGACGTGGCGGTTGAGCGCGGCCACCAGCGCCGGCGTGCCCGCGTCGACGGCGAAGTCGAGCGCCAGCGTGAGGCCCGGCCGTGGAAACGACAGCAGGCCACTCCCTTCGGCGCCGAAGTCCTTGAGCACTGCGAGGAACGGGCGGCCGCCGGCGCGGCGGACGGTGGCGAGGAACGCCGCCACCTCGTCGGCGCCGGCGAGCGGCAGCACGCACTGGTGCTGCGTCATGCCGCGGCGGCCGTAGAGACGGTTCCAGTTCTGCACGCGGTCGAGCGGGTAGAAGAACTTCCCGTGGTGCACGACCCGACGACCCGGCCGGCCGGTGAGATAGACGAGGTCGTTGAACAGCGTCGTGCTGACGCGGTTGAGCAGCCACGAGGGCGCGTGGAACGGCACCGGCAGCGTGAAGCGCTCGCGCGGCGCCTTCGCCGGCCCTTCGTCGCGGCCGCACCAGCGCCCGCAGAGCAGCGTGCCGCGCCCGAGCGCCTCGCCCCCCGCCAGGCAGTCGATCCACGCCGCCGTGAACGGCCAGCGCGTCGAGGCCTCCCGCAAGGCTTGCACCAGCGGCAGCAGGCGCGGGAAGCGCAGCGTCTCGCAGAGGATCCACGGCGAGGGGATGCGGTCGAGCCGGAAGGTCACCTCCAGCACGTGACCGGTGAGCCCCATGCCGCCCACCGTCGCCCAGAAAAGCTCGGCCTCTTCGTGCGGCGAGCAGCGGACCAGCCGGCCGTCGCCGGTGCGCAGCAGCAGCTCCTCGACGTGGCGGCCGAAGGTGCCGGCGACGTGGTGGTTCTTGCCGTGGACGTCGGCGGCCACCATGCCGCCAAGCGTCACCTCCTCGGTGCCCGGCGACACCGGCACGAAGAAGCCGCGCGGCATCACCAGCCGGTGCAGCGTGCGCAACGAGAGACCGGCCTCGGCGCGCAGCCGGCCCGTCTCGGGGTCGAAGGCGAGGATGCGGTCGGCAAGGCACGAGCCGGCGACGCGCTCGACGCCCGGCGGCGGCAGCGCGGCGTCGCCATAGGCGCGGCCGAGCCCGCGAGTGAGCGGCGCGTCACGGGTCACCGCGGCGAGGTCCTCGGAGCGCACCTCGCGGCCGGGCACGCCCAGCCCTCCCCAACCAGAAAGCGTGCTCGGCTGTGACACGCGCGGCGCCACCGGCTCAGCCGGGCTCACGCACCCACCGCAGCGGCCGCGGCGCGGGGAGCAGCCCATGGCGATGCGCGCGGCGGAAGAACTCCTCCAGCGAGGCGCGCTCCGGCGCGCCGAGCCGGTAGCTCAGGTGGCGCGTCAGGTAGGTGCGGACCTCGTCCGCTGGCAGCCCCAGCTCCGACGCGGCCGCCGCGACCAGCTCGTCGAGCTCCGCTTCCGCCGCGGCGAGACTCGCAATGAGCAGCGGCGCCACCTCGCCCTCCGCCACGTCGGGCTCGACCTCGGGCCCCACCGCCCACACCGCGAAGACGAACGGCAGCCCGGTGAGCGCTCGCCACTCCGCCGCCAGGTCGACGACGTGCAGCCCGGCGCGGTCGACCGCGAGCGCCGGATCGCCGATGAGCAGCGCGGCGTCGGCGGTGGCCAGCATCGCCGGCAGGTCGGGGCGGAACGGCGCCACCTCCGGCCGCACGCCGTAGCGCTCGGCGAGCAGCACCTGCACCAGCACCGCCGAGGTGCGGCTGCTCTCGTCGAGGGCGACGCGGCGGATGCGCTCGGGCGGCACCCGCGACACCAGCAGGACGCTCTTCACCTCGTGCTGCGAGGCGATGCACAGGCCGGGCACCACCGACAGTCCGGGGATGCGCTGCAGCTCGGCCGAAGGCACCAGCCCCACCTCGAGCTCGCCGGCCGCCAGCCCGTCGGCGACGCGCGAGGGCGGCAGGTAGACCGCCTGCGCCCAGGCGGGGCCACCGCCGCGCAGGAAGCTCCAGGCGAGCGGCCAGCTGTTGAGGTAGTGGACGATGCCGAAGCGCACGCGCAACGCCGTCGCCGGCGGCTCCAGCGCCGTCGCTCGCGCGTCGCTCTCGGGCGCCGCTCGGGATCGACCTGGGCGACGGCTCTCCGGTGCCTCGTTCGGCATCGCGCGGAGGATACCTTGCCGGGCGCCACTCGCGACTTCATTGCCCACGCGGCCGGCACTGGCGTAGAGTCGGTTGGTCCACCGTCATTCGTTTCCAGCGGCCTCGAGAGGAGGAATCATGCGGAGAGCTTTCCGTGCGGGTCTGTGCGCGGTTGCGGTGCTGTTGGTCGCCGTCTCGGGCGTCCACGCCCAGTCGCAAGCCACCACCGGCGTCATCCAGGGCCGGGTCACCAGCGAGGGCAACCCGGTGGCCGGCGCCAGCGTCGTGCTGACGAACACGGCCACCAACTTCGAAAAGGCCCTCGCCACCGACGGCGCCGGCCGCTTCCGCGGCGTGCTGCTGCCGCTCGGTCCCTACCGCATCGTCGTCGCCGCCGACGGCTTCTCGAACCTGACCCGCGAGGGCGTCGCCCTCGGCGTCGGCCAGACGGTGGACCTCGAGCTGCCGCTGCAGCCGCCGACGGTGACCGAGGCGATCACCGTCACCGGCGAGGCGCCGGTGATCGAGGTGTCGCGCACCGAGGGCACCGTGCGCATCGACACCGAGGCGGTCGAGGGGCTGCCCAACAACGGCCGCAACTTCCTCGACTTCGTCAAGCTCACCCCCGGCGTCACCATCGTGCAGGGGCCCGACGGCGA
>DATNCU010000475.1:0-10187 GCA_035607145.1 Thermoanaerobaculia bacterium | reverse complement strand
CCGCCGTGCTCGCCGACCGCTCGGCGGCGCTCGAGCTGTTGGCCGACGCGCTGGCGGTGGCGCCTCCCGGCGGCGATTCGCTCTCTGCCAAGGAGCGCGAGGGCGCCTCGCGGCTGATGCAGGCGCTCCACGTCTTCGGCGTCGACCCCGGCGCGGGCGATGCAGCCGCGGCGATCTCCTCGCTGCCCGACTGGGCGCTCGCCGGCAAGCGCGGCGCGAAGCTGGCGAAGAAGGAGGCCGAGGGGCGGCGCGAGACGCTGGTGCCGCTGCTCGAAGCGGCGCGGCGCGATGGCCTCACCGGTCTCGGCGAGGCGGCGCTGGCGCAGCTCGGCGAGCTGCTGCGGCGCGGGCTGCCCGCCGGGCACGCGCTGGTGCTCGCCGAGCGCTCGGTGGCCGCCGACCACCCGCTGATCGCTCAGCTGCGCGAGCGCGGCGCCTTCCTAGCCGTCGGCGAGGTGAGCGCCGGCCGCGACGGCTTCAGCGGCGTCGACGCGGTGGCGGCTCAGCTCGAAAGCGAGATGGGAGTCGGCATCCGCCGCGACGCGCTGGCCGAGCTCGCCCGCCGCACGCTGCGCCAGGAGGATCGCGGCGGCGGCGTGGCGGCCGAATCGACGGCGCGCCTCGCCGCCGAGTACCGCAAGCTCGCCGACCTCTCGGGCGGCGCGACCATCGAGGTGGCTTCCGTCCGCGAGGCGGTCGAGGACCGCGGCGAGGAGGACACCTTCCAGCTCCTCGACGCCCTCGCCGAGGGCCGCGGCGCCGAGGTGCTCACGCGCCTCGACCGCATGATCTCCGGCAGTGACGACCCCGGCCGCACGCGCCTCGCCTTCTTCTCGATGCTCGCGAGCTTCTGCCGCCAGCTCGTCGCGGTACGCGGCGTGCTCGACCGCCTCAACCTCTCGCCCGGCGAGCGCAACTACAACCGCTTCAAGGACCGCGTCGCGCCGGCGCTCGGCGGTCACCTACCTGAGGGACTTGCCAACCCGCTCGCCGGCATCCACCCCTTCCGTCTCTATCGCGTCTACCTGGCGGCGGGGCGGCTGCCGCTGCCGGTGTTGCTCGCCCTCCCCATGCGCGTGCTCGACACCGAGATGGCGCTCAAGGGCGAAGGCACCGACCCGCAAGCGGCGCTCGCCGCGCTCATCGCCGAAGTGGCCACCAACCTGCGGTGAACGATGCCTGAGCTGCCGGAGGTGGAGGTGCTGCGGCGCAGCCTGGCGCGGCGCGTGATCGGCAAGCGGATCGCGCGCGTCGAGGTGCACGATCCGCGGCTGCGCGAGCGGGTGAGCGCGCGGCGGCTGGCGAATGCGGCGACCGGACGGCGCATCGTCGAGCTCGACCGGCGGTCGAAGTACCTGCTGGCGCACCTCGAGGGTGGATCGACGCTGGTGCTCCACCTCGGGATGAGCGGGCGGCTCACGGTGGTGCCGTCGCGTGCGCCGCGCGAGCTGCACGAGCACGTGGCCTTCCACCTCGCGGGCGGCGGGCGGTTGCGGTTCGTCGATCCGCGGCGGTTCGGACTGGTGCTGGCGGTGCGCACGGATCGGCTGGGGAGCGATCCGCACTTCGTTGAGCTCGGCGTCGAGCCGTTGTCGATCGACGAAGCCGGGCTGCCGCGGCTCGACGGCACCTTCCTGCGCCATGCGGCCGAGGGGCGGCGCGGGCCGGTGAAGGCGTTTCTCATGGACGCGGGGATCGTCGTCGGCGTCGGGAACATCTACGCCAGCGAGGCGCTGCATCAGGCGGGCATCGACCCGCGGCGGTCGGTGGCGCGCATCGGCGCTCCGCGCTGGGAGCTGCTGGCGACCGCGGTGCGCGAGGTGCTGGCGCGCGCGATCGTGCAGGGGGGCACGACGCTCAACGACTTCGTCGACGGCGAGGGCAACCCCGGCTACTTCCAGGTCTCGCTCGCCGTCTACGACCGCGAGGGAGAGGCCTGTCCTCGCTGTGGCGGCATCATCCGGCGGATCGTGCAGAGCGGGCGCAGCACCTACTTCTGCCCGCGGTGCCAGCGGTGAGGGCGGCGCCGCTGCGCGCGGTGCTGCTCGACATGGGCGGCGTGCTGCTGCGCATGCACAACGAGTCGGGGCTGCCCGAGGGCGAGGCCGACGCTGCCGGGCGTGCCGAGCTGCTGGCGTTGCTGCGCGAGCGTGGCGGGCGCGTCGACGAGGGCGACCTCGAGGGGCTGCTGTTTGCGCCGTGGCGGGCTGAGTACGAACGGCGGTATGAGCGCCAGCGCGAGGCGGAGTGGGCTCCGCACGTCGAGCGGCTCATCGGCGCAACCGGAGCGCGCGTCACGTGCGACGAAGTCCTCGCGGCGTGGTTCCGACCTTACGGCGAGGGCCTCGTGCCGCTCGACGGCGCCGGCGCGACGCTCCACGAGCTGCGCGCGCGCGGCCTCGCGCTAGGGCTCGTCTCCAACGTGGCGCTACCCGGCGCGCTCTATCGCGCGCGCCTCGCCGCGCACGACCTCGCCGAGCCGTTCGCCGCCTTCCGCTTCAGCTGCGACGCGGGCAGCCGCAAGCCGGCGCCGGCGATGTTGCTCTCCGCCCTCGCGGCGCTCGGCGCCACGCCGGCCGAGGCGGTGATGGTAGGCGACCGCAAGAAGAGCGACGTTGCCGCCGGCCGCGCCGCCGGCGTGCGCACGATCTGGCTGCGCTCGCATCACGTCGAAGGACCGGAGCCCGACGCGACGATCGAGCGACTCGACGAGCTGCCGGCGGCGCTCGACGGGTTGCAACGATAGGGCGCGCTCGTCACGCCGACACCGCGCCTCGACAAGCGGCCGCAAGACTCGCGAACAGCTGCCGTCGCCCTAGAATGGCGACCCGTGACCAGCGATGAGCGATCCGCGGCCGAGGGCCCGCTGCGCCTCTGGCGCCGCGAGCGTGCGTGGTCGCGACAGCTGGTCGCCGCGTTCCCCGAGAGCGCCTTCGGCTGGCGGCCGGCGCCAACCGCGTTCTCGTGCGGCGAGCTGGTGATCCACCTCATGCAGTCCGAGCGATTCTGGCGGCGCCTGCTCGTCGAGGCCGCCGCGGGGCACCGCTACGATCCCTTCGCCCTGAGCGGTAACGCCGAGGAGCGCTACGCCGCCTTCCGCGAGCCCAACTTCCTTTCGGCGGGCGGCCCGCGACACCCCACCACCTTCGCCGGCTGCCTCGAGCGCTGGGCCGCCGAGCAGGCGGAGACCGAGGCCGCCTTTGCCGCCTTCACCGCGGAGCAGCTCGCGACCGCGATCGTGCACCATCCGGTCGCGGGCTTCGTCGAGCCGCTCGGCGACATGCTCTGGTTCATGGCCAGCCACGAGGTCCATCACCGCGGCCAGCTATCCGCCTACGCCAAGATGCTCGGCCTGCCGCAGCCGCCGCTCTACACCGGCGACTTCGGCGCATCCCCGCAGACGGGTGAGGCGGCGCCAGCCACGCCATTGACGCTCGCGGAGCCGCTGCCCTGAGTCTCACCGGCAACCGCCCGGTGGTGCTCGGCGTCGCCGGCGGCACCGGCTCGGGCAAGACCTCCGTCGCGCAGTCGATCCTCGCCGCCGTCGGCCGCGAGCGACTCGCCTTCCTCTCGCAGGACAGCTACTACCGCGACGTGGCGTGGGAGAACGAGGCGCAGCTCCACGCCCACAACTTCGACCACCCGGCCTCGATCGACTCGCCGCTGCTCGTCACCCATCTGCGCGCGCTGCGCCGCGGCGAGGCGGTCGAGGTGCCGGTCTACGACTTCGTGCGTCACCGCCGGCGCAGCGAGACGGCACGCGTGGAGCCGCGCCCGGTCGTCCTCGTCGAAGGCATCCTCCTCTTCGTCGAGCCCGCCGTGCGCGGCCTGCTCGACTTCAAGATCTTCGTCGACACCGATTCCGACGTACGGCTGGTGCGCCGGCTGCGCCGCGACATCGCCGACCGCGGCCGCACCATGGAGGACGTGCTGCGGCAGTATCTCGAGACGGTGCGCCCGATGCACCTCGAGTTCGTCGAGCCGTCGAAGCGTTGGGCCGACGTCATCGTCCCCGAGGGGGGCGAGAACCGCGTGGCGCTGGAGATGGTGGCCGCGCGCGTCGAGCAGCTGCTGGCGCGCTAGGATCCCTCGCGCATCGCCGCGGCACTCATCCGCGCGGCCTATCTTCCTCGTATCGACCAGGGCGAGACTCCCTTGCAGCAGGACCCCACCTACGAGACCACCGCCACTGACCGGGCCGACGCCGAGCTGGTGCGCCGCATGACCGGCGGCGAGAGTTCCGCGCTCGACGGGCTGTTCGCCCGCCACGGCGGCCGCGTTCACGGCCTGCTGCTGCGCATGCTGGGCAGCAGCGGCGAGGCCGAGGAGGTGCTGCAGGACGTCTTCCTCCAGGCGTGGACGCGGGCGGCCACCTTCCGCGCCGACAAGGGCTCGCCGCGCGGCTGGCTGATGGTGATGGCGCGCTCGCGGGCACTCGACCGCCTGCGCGCCAGCCGCGCCGCGCGAAGGCGCGACGACGTGGCCCTGCAGGAGCGTCCGCTGGTCGAGCCCCCGGAGGCCGAGGCCGAGATCGAGCGCCAGGAGCTGGGCGCCCGCATGCGCCAGCTGATGGCGGAGCTGCCGGGCGAGCAGCGCGAAGCGATCGAGCTGGCCTTCTTCGCCGGCCTCACCCACAGCCAGTGCGCCGAACGGCTGGGGCTGCCGCTGGGCACCGTCAAGTCGCGCATCCTGATGGGCATGAAGAAACTGAAGCAAGGTCTGGGTACGTACCGGTAGTGGCATGAGCGAGAGCTGTCCCTTCACCGACCTGGTGTCCGCCCACGCGCTCGGCGCGCTGGACGAGGAGGAGCGCGTCGGGCTGGAGCGCCACCTGGCGGCCGGCTGCGCCGTCTGCGAGCCGGAGCTTTCGGCGATGGAGCGCGTGGCGGAGGGGATCGCGCTCAGCGCCGGCGCCGTGGCGCCGCGGGCGGAGGTGCGGCGCGAGGTGATCGAGAGGGCGACGGCGCCGGTGCCGTTCCGCAGGCCCGCCGCGGCTGTCCCGACTGCGCGGGCGGGGCGGAGCTGGGCTATCGCCGCTTCGGTCTCGCTGCTATTGCTCGCCGGCGCCGTCGGGTGGGGCGTGGTCCAGCAGCAGCGGCTGCAGCGCGTGGAGCGCGACCGTGCGGCTCTCGCCGCCGAGCTCTCCGCTGCGCGTGCGGAGCTTGCGCGCACGGAGACCCAGCTCGCGAGCGGCCAGGTAGAGCGCGCGGCGCTGCTGCGCCACCTCGCTGTGCTCGGCGCGAGCCGGCTGCAACAGGTCCAGCTCGCCGCGCTGCCGCCGGCGCCTACGGCGAGCGGGCGGATGTTCGTCGACCCCGGCAGCGGCGAGGCGCTGTTCTCGGCCAGCGGTCTGCCGGCGTTGCCGAGCAACCGCACCTACCAGCTGTGGTTCATCGCCGGCGGCCAACCGACCTCGGCAGGCACCTTCGACGTCGGACCGGGTGGCGCCGGCCGGGTGCTCGTGGAGGCGGCGCTGCCGCCGGGCGGCGTGGTGTGGGCGGTGACGGTCGAGCCCGCGGGCGGCGTGCCGCAGCCGACGGGCGAGATGGTGCTCAAGAGCTGAACGGCGCGGCTCGGCCATAGCTGGCCGCCTTGCTATGCTCCGCCTCCCGCGGAGGGAATCCCCATGCGCCATCGTCTCGTCGCTACGTCGCTAGCCCTGCTGCTGCCGTGCGGGCTCATCGCCGCCGGTTGCCGCCGCGCGCCCGAGCCGGTGGCGAAGCTCACGCTCACCAGCAAGCAGCTCGATTTCCCACACGGTCGGCTGGTGCCGTTGGAGCTGCGCTGGGAGCCGAGCCAGCCGCTGCCTTCGCTGCCGGGCCCCTCGCCGCTGGTCTTCGTGCACCTGCTCGACGCGCAGGGCAACGTAGCGCGCACCTTCGATCATCCGCTCGCGGGCCGCTGGCAGCCGGGGAGCCCGATCGTGGACCGCGTGCCGATGTACCACTCGGCCATCGGGCCGGCGCTGCCGCCGGGCGACTACCGGCTGACGGTGGGGCTCTACGACGGCAAGGACAAGCGGTTCGCGCTGACGGTCGACGGCGAGATGCTGAAGCGGCAGGAGTACGTGGTGGCGCAGGTGAAGGTGCCGGACGTGGCGGCCTCGGCGCCGGCGTTCACCTTCTCGCCGCAGTGGCTCACGGTCGAGCCGGGCGGCGACCGGCAGGCGGTGGCGCGGCGCTGGCTCGCCGGCGACGGCACGCTCGAGGCGCGCGGCCTTGCGGCGCCGGCGCGGGTCTGGATGCTGTTGCGCATCCCGGAGGCGGAGCCGCCGCTGCGGATGTTGCTCGAGCCGGGCGTAACGCAGCCGAGCGTGAAGGTGGCGGCAAACTGCGGCGGCGCTTTCTCGGCCGAGGTGGCGGGCGTCGGGTTCCACGAGATCGCCGTCCCGGTGTGGGCGGCGGGGCCCTGCTCGATCGGCTTCGACACCAACTACATCGTGGTCGAGTTGGGGACGGGGCGGAAGATCTCGATGGGGTTGGAGCAGCTGGGGTGGGAGCCGGGCGCGGGGCCGGTGCCGGCTGCTACCGTGCCCTGACGGTCGGAGCGGGAGCGGAACCGGAGCCGGAGCGGAGCCGGAGGCGCTCGTGCGTTTGCGAGCGGGGCCCGACGTGGGGCCCCGCCTGCCGGGGGGTATCCCGTCCGTGCTCGGCGAGGACGCCTGCGCGCGGGCGGGAGCCCTCCCCCCGGCGCGCCCCACGTCGTGGCTTCTGCCAGCGAACGTTTTCTGACCGAGGTGTCGGGGCTACTTGCCGACGATGGCCGTTGCTGTGACCGGTAGGCCGGGGACTGGGGAGAGAGGCGTCCACTCCTCCGCGCCGTTCTTGGTGGCAATCTCGAACCACTTCGCTTCGCGCAGCGTGATTTCGATTCGGTACTTGCCGTCCTTCGGGGCGGGGCGCGTGTTCTCTGTCGTCCAGAAGTTGTAGAGGCGGACCGTCGAGGTCTTGCCGGGGTCGAGGCGCTGCATGAAGAGCTGGTTGCGGTAGACAGGCAGCTCCTGGCCGTTGACCTTCACCGCGAAGGCGAGCTGCGAGGCGATACGGTCGCCGTGGTTGGCGACGTCGACGCGTAGCTCGCAGAGAGTGTCGGCGCCCGGCGTCGCGGGCGTGATGGTGATGGCGCCGAGCGTGAGCGGACTGGAGGCCGCCTTCGGTGCATCCTCGCCGTGCGCGCTCGCGGTGAGGAGCAAGCTCGCGAGCGTTACAGCTCTCGTGATGGGGAAGGCTCGCATGGGCGATCGTGATGATAGCCGCGAGCTGCTAGCGTGAGGCCATGAAGGACCGTGCCGATGCCATCCTGCGCAGCGAGCAGGCCGCCTACCTCGACAAGCTGCTACCCCCGCGCGACGCGCTGCTCGCCGAGATGGAGGCCTGGAGCGCGTCTCATGATGTGCCCAGCTCCGATCCCGAAGTGGGCAAGCTGCTGTCGATCCTGGCGCGGGGGCGCGGGGCGCGGCGGATCCTCGAGGTGGGCACGGCCATCGGCTACGGCACGCTCTGCCTGGCGCGCGGGGCGCCGGAGGCGCGGGTGCTGACGATCGACCCCGATCCCGAGCGGCGCGAATTGGCGCGCGGGTTCCTCGCCCGTGGCGGCGTGCTCGACCGCGTCGAGTTGATCGACGGCGAGGCGCTCTCGGTGCTGCCGCGGCTCGACGGGCCGTTCGACCTCGTCTACCTCGACGCGCTCAAGGAGGAGTACCGGCGCTATCTCGACCTGACGCTGCCGAAGCTCGTGATTGGCGGACTGATCGTGGTGGACAACTTGCTGTGGAAGGGGCGCATCGCCGAGCCGCCCGAAGAGGAAGACCGTGCCGCTGTCGCCATCCGCGCCTTCAACGGCTATCTGATGATCCACCCGCAGCTCGAGGCGGTGCTGCTGCCGTTCGGCGACGGCGTGGGCCTGGCCGTCAAGACCAAGCCCACCATCATGGAGATGGGCGGGCCGTTCTGACCCTGCCGTCATTGCGAGGAGCGGAGCGACGAAGCAATCCCGACGTCGAGATCGCCACGGGGCTTTGCCCCTCGCGATGACGAGGTCGGCGCCTTCCTGCAGCCTCAGCCGCCGTACTTGACCGAGCAGCCGTACGAGGTGGTGCTCGCCGGCTCGATCGGCTTGCCCGCTTCGTGCGCCCTGAGCGCGGCGTCGACGTAGTTGTTCCGCGCCTTGCCCTTGCCGTAGGGGTCGTCGTCGATCGCGCCGCGGTAGATGACCTTGCCCTGCTCGTCGATGACGAACATGTGCGGCGTGGTGCTGGCGCCGTAGGCGTGGCCGACCTTGCCGTCGCTGTCGGCGAGGACCGGGTAGGTGATGCCGTGCTGCTTGTCGTAGTCGGCGTGCTGCGCGGGCGCGAGGAAGTCGCGGTGCTTCTTGTCGGTGCTGTTGATGGCGAGCCAAACGACTTCCGAGTGCTTGGCTGCCGTGCGCGTCATCGTGCCTTCCTCGGCGTGGCGGCGCGAGAAGGGGCAGTTGGGGTTGATCCACTCGAGCACCACGACGCGGCCCTTGTAGTCGGCGAGGTGGTGCTGCTTGCCGTCGAGGTCGGCGAGCGTGAAGTCAGGGGCGGGGGCGCCGACGGCGCTCTCGGCCCGCGCGCAGGCGGGAAGCAGCACGGCGACGGCGAGCGCGAGCACGAGTCGATGGGCGATCCGGTGCATGTTCGGCCTCCTCATGGCGAAAGCATAGCCGGCCACGCCGCCCACACCCCGGAGGCGGCGGCGAGGAGCGCGAACGCCAGCCACAGCCGGCGGCGGATGTGGCTGGGTGTTTGCGTCGCGCCTTGCACGCCGAGGGCGACGACGAGCCAGGACAGCTCGACCCCGGCGACGCGCGCGGCCGGGAGCAGCGCGCCGAGGCGGTAGGCGATCCACACCAGCGCGGCGGCGGCGAGGAAGCCGGCGACGCGGAGGGCCAGCGCCGGAGCCGGGAGTCGGAGACGCTCGGGCAGCAGCCAGAGCACAAGCGCCGCCGCGAGTGCCGCGAGCCCGAGCAGGGCGAGGATCGCGGCAGTCGGCGCCGCGCGCGCTTCGCCGCCCCGGTGGGCAGGCGCGGCAGCAGCCGGCGAATCCGACCCGGAGCCGCCGGAACCGGCTTGGCCGCCAGCGGGAACCGTAGTCACACCGGCAACGGCGACGACGCCGTCGCTCGCCGGCACGCTCGTGACGGTCCACGCGACCCGCAAACTCTGCGGTGGTTGTCCGGCGACCTCGGGCCGCACGGCGGCGCGGAAGCGTACGGCCTTCGTATACGCGATCCGCTCCGGCGAGGCGAAGGTGGCGCCGGGGGCCGGCTCGAGGAAGAGCTCGGGCGCGCGGCCGGCGTCCGCGATGCCTGCGTTCTGCCTATCGCCTCCCGTGCTCGTCGCGTTCGACGCGCGGAGCTCCAGCTCGATCTCCGGTGCTTCGCCGGCGCGATACCGCAGCCGCCACGTGACGCCGACCGCCTCGGGCGCCTGCGGCAGGCGCGCCTCCCACTGCCGCAGTAGCTCCTCCTCCGCTCCGGATGCATCCGCCGTCTCCGGCAGGCTCAACGTCAGCTCGTCGTGGAAGGGAATGCACTCGACGGCGCAGGCCACGTAGTCCACCGAGGCCGCGATCCTGCCGCGTGCCGGCGCCGCCGCCGACAGCCGCAGTGGATACACCACCTCGCCTTGGTAGCCCCACGCCTCCAGCCCTCCCGGCAGCCGAAACCGCTGCGGCGCGGGGTAGAGCACTTCGGTCTCGACGGCGTTGCCGTCGGCACCTCCCGCGCCCGCTGCGATCGAGACCTCCGGCGGCGCTCCCGCGTCCCCCGGGTGCTTCCAGTAGACGTGCCACTCGGGCGCCAGACGGAAATGCAGCCCCAGGCGCGGCGATCCGTCCGCCGCCGGCGCTCCGGCGACGAGCCGTGAGGCCACGACCTCGTGATCGCTCCAAGCCGACGCCGCGGCCGCCGCCGACCCGGGCAGCGCCGCGACCCCTACCCCTGCGAAGGCGACGGCGACCCAGGTACGCACCCCCAGAGCATAAGCGCGTCCGTTTTCGCGCTATGCTGTAAAAGCTTCACGCGCCGACACATGGCCGACACATGGAAGAGCGCACCGCCCCCGAGACCGACCCCGCAGCGCTTCCAGACCTGCCTGGACTTACGGAAGCGCTGCCGATCCTCGTGCTGCGCTCGGCGGTGCTGTTCCCGTCGGGCGTCATCGG
>DATNCU010000460.1:0-4449 GCA_035607145.1 Thermoanaerobaculia bacterium | reverse complement strand
GGTCAGCGTGTACTCGACGCTCGACAGTGCACCGTAGAAGAACCAGAACTTGCCGTTGACCGGGCGGCCGTCGAGCACCTTCACCACCAGCTCGACGTTGTCCGCCGCGAAGAACCAGAAGTGGCCGGTGTCGGTCGACAGCGTGGTGGCGGTGCCGGCGCCGCTGTTGCCGGCGAAGTCGCGCCAGCCGACCTCGACGGCGAAGCGGCCGCCGGCCAGGCAGAGGCGAGTCGCGCTCGCCACGCAGAGGCTCTTCGCCGCCTCGTCGCGGCGCTCGGCGACGAGCGGCGGCGGCGAGGCCGCGGCGGCGGTGCGCGACTGCCGGCGCACGGCGGCTGCACCGCGGGGACCGAAGGCCTCGGTGTCGCCGATGCTGGCGAGCCGGCCGGCGGGGTTGACGTAGCGCCGCACGGCGCCGGTTTGGGTGTCGGTGACGGTGAGCGTGTATTCGACGCTCGACAGCGCGCCGTAGAACACCCACTGGTGGTCGTTGACGCCGCGGCCGTCGAGGACCTTGAGGATCACCTCGACGTTGCTGGGCGAGAAGAACCAGAAGGTGCCGGTATCGGCGGTGAGTGGAGCGGCGTGGCCGATTCCACCGTTGCCGGCGAAGTCGCGCCACACGGCCTCGACGCGGAAGCGTCCGGCGCCGAGGCAGAGCACGGTGTCGGAGGCGACGCACGCCGTCGGCCCGGCGAGCGGCAGCACCCACGGCTCGTTGCCGCTCAAGCCGTCGTCGGCGGCGAAGAAGAGGTTCGTGCCGGCGACGGTGAGGTGCGCCGGCTGGCTGGAGAACGCCCCGGGTGCGATGTCGTGCACCAACCGCGTGCCGGCCTCGGTGCCGTCGCTCTGCCACAGCTCGCGGCCGTGGATGTCATCGTCGGCGGTGAAAGAGACCCTTCCCCCGCCGGCGGTGAGCCCGGCCGGCGAAGAGCCGAGCACGCCGGGGACGACATCGCGCAGCAGCCGCGTCCCCTCGGGCGTGCCGTCCGTCGACCATGGCTCACGGCCATGGGCGAGATCGTCGCCGACGAAGAACACCCTGCCGCCGGCCTCCGCGATGTCGATCGGCGGGACGTCGTTCGCAGCGCGAGTGTTGAAGGTGCCGAGCCGCGTCGAACCCGCCGCCGACCCGTCGCTTCGCAAGAGATGGTACGCAGAGCCGGTGTAGAGACGAGTGTGGATGTACAGCGCGCCGGCGACACTGCGCATGCCGAAGACCTCGGCCCCGTCGGCGACCGACAGTTCGAAGGCAGCCACCGTGCCGGCGGACGTGCCGTCGCTTCGCCACAAGGTGATGCGACGATCGCCGCTCGGCAGCAGCCAGAAATACACCTCGCTTCCGAGCTTGGTGAACCACGGCTCCCTCCAGGTGGGCGCATTGTCGACGCCGAATGTGGTGAGCGCCGCGACGGTGCCGCTGCCGAGGTCGGCGCGCCAGACTTGGCGGGTCGTTGCCGATGCCGCCGCGGCGAAGAAGTAGACGCTCTGCCCCGCGGCGAACGGGAACTCGGGCAAGCCGGGCAGATCGAGCCGCTTCACGGTGCCGACGACGGTGCCGTCGCTCTGCCACAGGCTCGCGGTGCGGGTAGGGAAGTGCTGCACGATGAACGCTACCCCGCCGTCGACGGGCAGCGGCGACGAGACGAACCGTTGGGGAAAGGTCGCCAGCTCGACCAGGCCGGCGGGCGTGCCGTCGCTCCTCCACAGAGTCGGCTCGTCGGCGTATCGCCAGAAGTATGCGTAAGGGCCGCTCGTGACCAACTGCCCCTCGCGGTCGAGACCGCGGTCGCCACAGTAAGTGATGAAGGTGGACAATCGCTGCGTCGACGTGCCGTCAGTCGCCAACAGCTCGTGGGCATGGTGGTCGCAGACGCCGGCGGCAAAGAGAACGCGGTCGCCGAACGGCGCGAAGCCGATCGGATCGGAGCTGGCGCTGCCGCGAGCGATGTCGGCCGCGAGCTCGGTGGTCTCTGGCGCGCCCGCGGTCGACCACAACTCCTGTCCATACGGGTACTGCTGGGCAGGGAACCAGAGCCGACCGCCGGCGGCCATCACGACTGGGGCGGAACGCAACGAAGGGGAGAGATCGAAGGAATAGGCATCCTCGAAGTGGGTGACCTGGTGAGTGCCCGCCGCCGTGCCGTCGGACGACCACAGCTCTTGACCCTCTTCACTGTCGCCGACGAAGTAGAGCCGATCGCCGAGCACCCGGGGCACAGAGACGTTGCCGAAGCAGGGGTCGGGACACGCGCCGACTAACGGACCCGAGCCGGCGGCCGTGCCGTCGGTGAACCAGATCTCGCCGTAGCCGACTGGGAAGAAGAGCCGGTTGCCGAACCGCCGCAGCCATGGCTCGTCGCCGAGAAAACAGGGGTCGGGACACACGCCCGACAGAGGGCGCGTCGACGTCGGCGATCCGTTGCTCGTCCATAACCGGAACGGACTGAGCCCGTCGGTAGCGAAGAAGACGAGCTTGCCGTTCAGCTCCTCGAGCTGCGAGCTGTCGTAGTAGGGGTCCTCGAACGGCAAGGCGTAGCCAAACTCGGTGACGCGCGTGGTGCCCTTCGGCGTGCCGTCGCTGCGCCACAGCTCGCGGCCGTGGATGACGTCGTCGGCGAGGAAGTAGACGTGCTTGCCGAGCGGCTTGAGCCAATGGGTTTGATCGAACGGAGAGCGGGCGGCGAACGCGGTGACCGCGCGCGTGCCCGCGGCCGTGCCGTCGCTCGCCCACAGCTTCTGACCGGCGGTGGTGTCGACGAGGAAGAACGCATGGGTCGCCGTCGCGGCGTGAAGCTCACCCGATGGATAGTCGGCCGGGATCGCCGCCACCTTGTTCGTGCCGGCGGTCGAGCCGTCGGTGGACCACACCTCGAGCGTCCCTTCGTGGCGCAGCAGGAGCAACGCACGACTCCCGACGACCTCGAAGCCGATGACGTCGTAGATCCCCGGGCCGCCGACGGTGGCGAGCTGCGCGGTGCCGCCCGACGTCCCGTCGCTGCGCCACAGCTGCGGGCCGGACTCCGCCGCCACGACGAACAGGGCCCGGCCGGCGAACAGCACAGACGCCTCGACGCCAGCCGAATCGAGCAAGGCGCGGGTGCCCCTGGGGGTGCCGTCAGAGGCCCAGAGGAGCCGCTCGGTGTTGCTCGCTCGAGACTCGACGAAGAAGAGGGTCGAACCGACGGTGCCGACGATTCTGGGCTCGATGTCGCAGGAGCCGCGACAGAGGTCTCCCAGCGGGTAAGTGCGATGGGACTCGCCGTCGGCGATCCAGATCTCGCGGCCGATCGACCGCGCCGACGCCGTGAAGACGAGCTTGGCGCCGAAGGCAGTGAGCGCCGCAGGGTACGAGCTGCCCTCGGAGTCGTCCCCGCTCACGATGTCGCGGAGCAAGTGCGCTGGTTGGCCGGCAGCCGAGGAGGTAGTGACGAACGCCATTAGGCACAGCGCTTCTGCCAGACGGCGACAGCGGCTCATGGACGCTCCATGGTGTGGGATTCGCCCACAACCATAGCAATCTGACTGCGTGCGCGCGGTGGCGCCGCCGGGATGCCTACGTGCGACGCCTACGTGCGGACCGGCCGCGGCCCGGCCTCGACGACCTCGGGCGCCACCTGCGACTCGTACTCGGCGAAGTTCTTGACGAACATGTCGGCGAGCTTGGCGGCCTGCGCGTCGTAGGCGGCGGGGTCGGCCCAGGTGCGGCGCGGCTCGAGCACCTCGGGCGGCACGCCCTCGATCTTCTCGGGCACCTCGACGCCGAAGACCGGGTCGGTGCGCGTGGGCGCGCCGGCGAGCTCGCCGCCGAGCGCCGCGTGCACCATGCGGCGGGTGTACTTGAGCTTCATGCGGCTGCCGACGCCGGGGGGACCACCAGTCCAGCCGGTGTTGACGAGCCACACCTGCGCCTGGTGCTTGGCCAGCCGCTCGCCGAGCATGCGCGCGTAGACCGACGGGTGGAGCGGCAGGAAGGGCGCGCCGAAGCAGGTGCTGAAGGTCACCGAGGGCTCGGTGACGCCACGCTCGGTGCCCGCCACCTTCGCGGTGTAGCCGGAGAGGAAGTGGTACATCGCCTGCTCCGGCGTCAACCGCGCGATGGGCGGCAGCACGCCGAAGGCGTCGCAGGTCAGGAAGACGACATGCTTGGGATGCCCCGCCTGACCGCCGAGGTCGACCTTGTCGAGCAGCGTCAGCGGGTAGCTGCTGCGGGTGTTCTCGGTGAGCGCTGCGGATTCGAAGTCGACCTCGCGCGTCGCGTCGTCGAGCGCCACGTTCTCGAGCAGGGCGCCGAAGCGGTGCGAGGCCGACCAGATCTCGGGCTCGCCCTCCTGCGAGAGGCGGATCACCTTGGCGTAGCAGCCGCCCTCGACGTTGAAGACGCCGCGCTCGCTCCAGCCGTGCTCGTCATCGCCGATCAAGGTGCGCTCGGGGTCGGCGGAGAGCGTC
>DATNCU010000455.1:0-9485 GCA_035607145.1 Thermoanaerobaculia bacterium | reverse complement strand
CCCACACGCCCTGCCCGGTGACCATGCGGCTGCTGCTGCACTGCAAGTGATCCCAGCCGAGCTCGCCGTCGCCTTCGACCAGCCGTTGCCACCCTTCGTAAGGCCCGCCGCGCCCCGCCTCGGCGCCGATGCGAAAGAGCGGCAGCAACTTGAGCCGCGGCTTGGCGATGCCGAGCTCGGCGAGCTGCGCGAAGAAGCGCTCCTTCCCCTGCGGCGAGCCGTTGTCGTCGTACACCTCGGTGGCGGTGATCACCGGGTTGATGCCGACGGCGACGAGGTTGCGGATCCCCGCCGTCGCCCGCGCGAACGCGCCCAATCCGCGCACGCGGTCGTTGCTCTCCGCATCCGCCCCGTCGAGCGACACGCGCAGGTCGAGCGAGTACTCTCCCGCGTCGGCGATCGCCCGCAACCGCGAGCAGCGCGCCGCGTCGAGCAGCAGCCCGTTGGTCAACACCGTCGCCGGCCCGTACTCGCGCACCACCAGCGCCAGGATCGCCTCCATGTCGGGATTGAGGAACGGCTCGCCGCCGGTGAAGTAGTACTCCTTCACCCCCAGCGCCGCCCCCTCGTCGAGGTACGGCCGCACTTCCTGGAGCGTCATCAGCTCGTGAGTGTGATTCGTCGGCGAGCACGACACGAAACAGTGCGTGCACGCAAGATTGCACAGCGTGCCGCCGACCTGGAACCAGAGCGTCTCGAGCGCACCCAGCCGCACCCGGGGTACCAGCCGCGGTGAATCAGCGTGTTGAGAAAGGGACTCCGCTAGTTGCATAGGACCGCTAGAGGTAGTTGGCTGGATTGTACTTTTCTCGGCGATGTCACCATGGGCGAGGCTACCGGTCGGCGCGTCAGCCAGAGCCGGGTTCGCGGCGCTTCCTGTAGTCGAGCGCGGCCTTGGCGACGTCCCGCTGCGACTTGTGCTCCCAGCGGTACTTGTGTCGCCACCAGTCTGTCTGGAAGTCGCGGAATAGGTTGACGGCGCTGGCAGCTATCGGCGGAGCATTCATAAAACGCTCAAGCTTGAGAGAGAGCACCGACCGATTCTTTCGCTTCCTTCGCCGGTTGGGGATGGCGTGGGTTCGCCCGGCGCTAAAAGGTGGCCCGGCGAATCCCAGGATCACAAGATCGAGATGAGGCCGCTGAGCGAAGAGCTGGGTTGCCACTCCCTCCACGCGCTTTTGGAACGCTAGGTTGACCGGCCGGTCCGGGCTAGGCCCCTCCGTTTCGAAGAACAGCGCACCGGGCCTCTGGCCCGACAACTGGTCCGCAGCTTCCTTGAGCTTGCGAAGCAACCGCGCAGAGAATCGCTCGGCTGAGACTGGGGGGCCCGAGATCGCTACCACGACACCGGCCTGCTCGTTGTGGAACGCGAGTGTGTAGTGACCGTGAAGGAGAGTGATGAACCGAGCCTCCGAGTGTGCCAGCGAAGGGTCAGCATGCCCGGCCGCGAAGTCTTCCTTGCGCAAGGCCCTAACGTAGTTCGGCGGGCTCGCGGGCGCTCCAGCCACGAACTCGAAGATGAAATTGGCCAGGGCCGCGAGGTCGGTGTCTCGACGCGGCAGGTCCTCCTCAAGGTCCAAAAAGAGGATCTGGCTGGTACCAGGAAGAAGCAGGCGGCGCAGCTCGCTTTCGAGCACCCTCCCGAGGCGATTGAAAGACGACCGGTTCACTGTTGCCGCGTAGTCCTGGGTGAGGACCTTGCACTCGATCTCCAGGGCATCTTCTTCCTGAAGCCACAGGAAGTCGAAGTTGCCGAGCTCGTTGAAGTCGATCGGCACGACGTCGCAATTGAGCTCTAGGCCGGTTGTCCAGAGCCGATACTCGGTCAACAGGGCAGCGAACCCGTAGGTCTGGCGTAGGGCCTGTCGAATCCGCCCAGCGTGCTTGGTCTTTCCTGTCGCGTTCAGCGTCTCGTGGAAGCCCTTGGCGACCGCCGCGTTGTAGTAGGCGAAGAGATGAGGTGGGTCCTGTGTTGGCTCAAGCCGCCCTCCCGCGACCAGCGATCGGTAACCTTGCGCCAAGCAGATCTCGATGTAGTGACGCTCGAAAACATCCTGCTGCTCGGTGGAGTACTCGCTCATGAGCTTGGAGAGCTCGGACTCGCGCTTCAACCACAGCTTGACCCCTGCGGTTTCCACCATCCATCGAACGGCCTCATCTAGCGGTGGAAGATGGGAGAGCGGATCCTCGGCGAAGCCAAAGCCCCCATCGTCGCCCGGGCTCGAAGGCCTCAAGATTGCACCACCGGCTCGCTCGGCCACCCCGGGACCCGATGCCTCAGTGCGCAGCTCGAGAAGGGGGACAGCAGAGTCGAGGTCCGCTGACTTACGTGCGAGTAATGCTGGTAGAGGTACAGGCTCACCATCGAGGAAAGCCTAGTCGCTGCGGCACCCTTCGCTCTAGCACGGTGAACTTGGGCCGCCGTCTTCGCCTACCCGCGTACGTATGAGCAGGGTCCTGCGATGCCAGGCGGCAGCGCCCCGCTCGTTAGCTAAGATCCGCGCGAGTGCAGATCGCATGAGAGCCCGCCAGGCCACGACGCTCGTCACCGGCGCCAGCGCCGGCATCGGCCGCGAGCTGGCGCGGCTCGCGGCCCGCGACAGCCGCTCCCTGATCCTCGTCGCCCGCCGCCGCGAGCGGCTCGTCGCGCTGCAGGAGGAGCTGGTCGCGGCGCACCCCCACCTCGACGTCCACCCCTGGGCATGCGACCTCGCCGACGCCCGCGAGCGCCGCGCCCTCGTCGCCGGCCTTGCCGCCAAGGGCCTGCAGGTCGACCACCTGGTCAACAACGCCGGTGCGGGCGACGCCGGCCCCTTCTGGTCGATGGACCGCGCGCGGCTGCAGGCGCAGGTCGAGCTCGACGTCGTCGCCGTGCACGACCTGCTGCTCGCCTTCGTGCCGGCGATGGTCGAGCGCGGCTACGGCCGCGTGCTCAACGTCGCCTCGACCGCCGCCTTCCAGCCGTTGCCGTGGATGGCAAGCTACGCCGCGAGCAAGGCGTTCGTGCTCCACCTCTCCGAGGCGCTGTCGGTGGAGCTGCGCGGGCGCGGCGTCACCGTCACTTGTCTGTGCCCCGGCCGCACCCAGACCGAGTTCTTCGACGCCGCCGCCGGTCACGAGAAGATCTTCTTCAGCCGCACGCCGACGGCCGACCCGGTGGAGGTGGCGCGCGCCGGCTACGAGGCGATGCTCGCCGGGCGCCGCTTGGTGGTGCCGACGCTGCGCGATCGCCTCAGCGCTTGGACGGCCCGCGTCTCGCCGCGGCCGATGGTGCTGTCCATCGCCGAGCGGCTGTTCCGGCCGGAGAGGGCCTAAGAGCCCGTGGCGGCACGCAACGGCGACGCCCCCGGCGCGCGGCCCGGCGCGCGCCAACCTGCCGACAAACCGGGCGCGCGCCTCGGCGCGCGCCAAGTTGCTCCCAAACCCAGCATCGCGGCGGTGGGCGCAGCCTTCCCGCCCCACTACTACGACCAGGAGCGGCTGATCGAGGCGTTCCGCGCGCTGTGGGGCAAGCGCCACCACAACCTCGACCGCATCGAGCGCCTACACCGGAACGTGCTCGTCGGCGGCCGCCACCTGGCGGTGCCGCTCGAGGAGTACGCGCAGCTCGACACCTGGGGCAAGGCCAACGACGCCTGGATCCGCGTCGCCCAGGAGGTCGGGGCCGAGGCGGTGCGCGACGCCCTCGCGCGCGCCGGGCTCTCGACCGGCGACGTCGCGGCGCTGTACACGGTCACCGTCACCGGTGTCGCCACGCCGTCGCTCGACGCGCGGCTGATCAACCGGCTGCACCTTTCTCCGCGCACCAAGCGGGTGCCGATCTTCGGCCTCGGCTGTCTCGCCGGCGCCGCGGGAGTCGCACGTGTCGCCGATTACCTCGCCGGGCATCCCGACGAGGCGGCGGTGCTGCTCTCCGTCGAGCTCTGCTCGCTGACGCTGCAGCCCGAGGATTTGTCGGTCCCCAACCTCATCGCCTCGGGACTGTTCGGCGACGGTGCGGCGGCGGTGGTGCTGGTGGGCGCCGAACGCGCGGCGCAGATGGCAGCGGCGAACGGAGCGGCAGCGGATGGCCCACGCGTGGTCGCCTCCGCCTCTTCGTTCTACTACGACACCGAGCGCGTCATGGGCTGGGACATCTCCGAGAAGGGATTCCAAGTGGTGCTCTCGGCGGAGGTCCCGGAGATGGTTCGCCGGCACCTGCGCGGCGACGTCGACGCCTTCCTCGCCGAGCAGGGGCTCACGCGAGCGGACATCGCGAGCTGGGTGGCGCACCCCGGCGGCCCCAAGGTGCTCGAGGCGATGCAGGAGGAGCTCGGGTTGCCCGAGGAAGCGCTGGCGGTCACCTGGCGCGGCCTGCGCGAGGTGGGCAACCTGTCGTCGACCTCGGTGCTGCTGGTGTTGCAGGAGACGATGGCGGAGCATCGGCCGCCCCAGGGGAGCTACGGCCTGCTGCTTGCCATGGGGCCGGGTTTCTGCTCCGAGCTGGTGCTGCTCCAGTGGTGAGCGGCCCGCCGCTGCCGCCCCACGAGCTGCGCGTCCTCGTCGGCACCACCGACGAGGCGCACTACGACAACCCGACCGGCGAGCCGTTGTGGGGCCTGCCGCGGGAGGCCTTCGACCTCGTGCTCGACTGGGGATGCGGCTGCGGCCGGCTCGCGCGCAAGCTGCTCCTGCAGCGCGAGCCGCCGCGCCGCTACCTCGGCGTCGACCTCCACCGCGGCATGGTGCGCTGGTGCAGCGAGCACCTCGCGCCGCTCGCGCCCGGCTTCGAGTTCGTGCACCAGGACGTGCGCAACGTCGGCCTCAACCCGCGGGGCGGCGCCTCGACCCTGCCGCTGCCGGTCGCCGACCGCGTGGTGAGCCTCTTCATCGGGGTCTCGGTGTTCACCCACGTGCTCGAGAGCGCCGCGGCGTTCTATCTCGGCGAGGTAGCGCGCGTGCTGCGCCCCGGCGGCGTCGCGATGACCACCTGGTTCCTCTTCGACAAGGTCGACTTCCCAATGATGCAGGAGTCGCAGAACGCGCTCTTCGTCAACGACGTCGACCCCACCAACGCCGTCATCTACGACCGCGGCTGGCTGCGCCGCACGAGCGCCGAGAAGGGGCTCGCCATCTGGCGCGTCGAGCAGCCCGACGTGCGCGGCTTCCAGTGGCGGGTCTGGCTGGCGCCGGCAGGTGAGCGGCCGCAGGTGGCGCTGCCCGCGGACGCCGCAGCGCCCGGGCTGCGTCCCTCGCCGCTACTGCCGCCGGGTGCGGCGGACATCAGCACCAGCTGATGGATGCTCGGCGATAGACTGCCGCCACCAAACCGGAGGAACTTCGATGCGTAGGATGCTCGCTCTCGCGCTCGTCTGCTGCTCGCTCGCCGTGATCGCACCGCTCGCCGCGACCGCCGAAGACACCCCGGCCGCCGCCGCGCCCGCCCCGGCCGCGAGCAGCTTCCAGGCCGACCTCGTCGGCGACCTCGACGAGGCCATGAATCACCTGCTGCAGCTTGCCGAGGCGATGCCGGCCGACAAGTTCGCCTGGCGTCCCGCCGAGGGCGTGCGCAGCTTCGCCGAAGTGCTCGGCCACGTGGCGGCCGGCTACTACGCCGGCGCCGCGAAGCTCGGCGCGCCGGTGCCGGCCGGCATTGACCCGAGGAAGGCCGAGGAGGTCACCGAGAAGGCGGCGGCCATCGCCGCGCTACGCGCCGCGGTCGCGCACTTCGAAGCGGCCGCCAAGGCGGTGCCCACGGCCGCGCTCGAGGAACGTGTCGAGCTCTTCGGCATGGACCTCAACAAGCGGCAGGTGATGCTCCTCATGCAGGGCCACGGCCACGAGCACACCGGCCAGGCGATCGCCTACGCGCGCATGAACGGCGTCGTGCCGCCGTGGAGCCAGCCGCAGCCCAAATCCGGTGGCTGACCCAGCCCGGCGGCTGAGTCGCGCGGCGAGGGAAGCGGAGAGCGCAGCGGCGGAACAGTCGCGATGCCCGGCTCGCGCCCGCTCTTCCTGCTGCTGATCGCTGCCGTCGCGATCGAACGCCTCGTCGAGCTGGTGATCTCGCGGCGCCACGAGCGCGCTCTCCGCGCCCGCGGCGCCGTCGAGTCCGGCGGCGGTCACTACCCGCTGATGGTCGCTGTTCACGCGGCGCTGCTCGCCGGTGCCGCTGCCGAAGTGCTGCTGCTCGATCGCCCGTTCCTGCCCAGGCTCGGCTGGCCGATGCTCGCGCTCGTCGCCGCGACGATGACGCTGCGCTACTGGGTGATCGCCACGCTCGGCGAGCGCTGGACGACGCGGGTCCTGGTGCTGCCAAACGCGCCACTCGTCGCCGGTGGCCCCTACCGCTGGCTGCGCCACCCCAACTACCTCGCCGTCGCCGTCGAGGTCTTCGCGTTGCCGCTCGTCCACACCGCCTGGCTTACCGCGCTCGTCTGCGGCGCCGCCAACCTCGCCGTGCTCGCACTGCGCATCCGCGTCGAGAACGCGGCGCTGGACGAGGTCGCGCCGCGTTGAGCGCGCCGTCGACCTCTAGAATCTCGCGAAGTCCCGCGCGATGGCCGCGGCGATGACCTCGCGCTGCAACTGACTGGCGGGAAGGTCGAGCAGTCGCGCGGTGAGGACCTCGCGCCGCACCAACCCGTGCTTCGCGGCGGCGCGCGTGAAGAGCCGGTCCTTCTCGCGGCCGGCTGCGTACTTCGACAGCACGAGGTCGTGCGCCTCGAGGCAGAGTCCGGTGGCGCCCCGCGTGTTCTCGCCGTGTACGGGCACGAGACGTTGTTGCCAGCCTCGGGGCAGGACGGCCGTTTCCGGGCCCACGCCGTGTGCGTAGTAGCCGAACGTGTCATGGAACGGCGAGCCTTCGCCGATCGAGCCGTCGATCAGATCGGCGCGGTCGACGTGATGTCGCGGATAGACGTCGGCCTCGACCGATACCAGCAGCTCCGCGGGCGCGTCCGGATACTGACCGAGGATGGCCTGACTGCCGATGACGACGATCTCGTCGTCCGAGGCGATCACCGCCGCCGCGCGGATCACGTGCTCGAGCTGATCGCGCGTCATCGGCCGGCGAAGGCGGCGCGCTCCTGGCGCCAGATGCGCCAGCGTGTGCGCGGGTCGACGACGCCGGCGAAGGGCGTCACGTGGCGGAGCGCCGTCGCGCGTTCGCCGGGCGCGACGATCGCGGCGACCACTTCATCACGAGCGCCCGCGAGCAGCTCCGTCCAGGCGGCGACGTAGTAGGGCGCCACGGTTCCATCGCGCCTCCACGATTCGACCCGCTCGCGTGCGGCGTCGAGCAGCTCGGGCTGCTCGTGTAGCCGCTCGGCCACGGCGCGATGCAGGGCCAGGCTGCGCGCATCGGCCAGCTCGTGGAGACGGTCCCCGCTCATCGCCTCAGTATAGGTTCGCTCCCGCGGCCGTGCCGCGGCGTCGCGCGTCAGCCGCCGAGACGGCGGAGGGCCTCGGCGGCGCGGCGGAGGTCGGGGGCGGCTTCGCCGTCGCTCGCGCGCAGGTCGGCGACGGCGGCGCGGAGCGCCTCGCGCGCGGCTACGGCATCGCCGGCGCCGGCGGCGGCTAGGCCGAGCTCGAGGTGGGCCTGGCCGAGGTAGTGCGAGTGGGGGTAGCCGCCGAGGCGCTCCGTCGCGGCACGCACGCTGCGCTCGGCGAGAGCTCGGCTCTCGGCGAGCTCGCCGTGGGCGGTGAGCGCCGAGGCCAGGATGAGGAGTTGCTCGATCGGCTCCTTCTTCTCGCTTGACTTCGTGGCGCGCTCGACGGCGGCGCGGGCGAGACGCACCGCTTCCGGCAGGTCGCCGCGCGCGAGGGCGACGCGCGCGGCCGTGGTGTCGAAGCGCAGGCTGCGCTCCTCGCCCACCTCCTCCGCGTACTCGGCGAAGCGGCGCAGGGCGAGCTCGCGGCGGCCGGCATCCAGCGCCACGTTGGTCGCCACGCGCAGGGCGTAGCCGAGCATCCAGTCCTGCTCGGCGGTGCGCGCCCGCTCCACCGCCTCGTCGATCACCGCCTGCGCCTGGTCGAAGCGGCCGACGGCAGAGAGCGCGCTCGCCCAGGTCGACAGCACGTGCGGCTGCACGCCCTTGTCGGGATCGACGTCGCGCGCCAGCGCCACCGCGCGGGCCGAAAGGTCGGCGGCGTGAAGCATCTGCCCGGCGCTTTGCGCGGCGATCGCCCAGTTGTTGGCGCAGATGGCGGCGGACTGCGTGCGGTCGCGGCCCTGCTCGACGAAGAGCCGCGTCAGGCGAGCGAAGGTGCGGTCGGCGTCGAGGTAGCGGGCGCCGGCCGGGTAGACGTTGCCCAGCGCGTTGAGCGCCTCGAGCTCGCGGCCGGGCGGGCCGCGCCGTTGCTGCTCGAGCGCCAGCGCGCGCTCGGCGGCGGCGATGGCGACGTCGACGTCGCCGCGCTCGAAGGCCGCGCGCGCCTGGGAGACGCGACAGCTCGCCTCCTCGGCGAAGGCGCCCTCGTCCGCCGCGAGGTCGGCGAGCCCCTCCGCCACCAGCGCGCCGGCGGCCTTGCCGTCGTGCGCCTCGCTGCGCACGTTCGCCAACAGACAGCTCGCGCGCGCGCGCAGGCGCCGCTCGCCGAGCGGGCGCGAGAGCTGGTGGGCGCGCTCGGCGAGGCGCTTCCAGGCCTCGTACTGGCCGTTGCCGTAGTAGCGCTCGGCGAGCGACATGAGCAGGTGCAGGCGCAGCGGCAGGTCGCCGGCATAGCGGCGCTCGATGTACCGCTCGCCGCTCTCGAGCAGGTCGCCGCGGGACATCGGCTGGCCGCCGCCGGGAGCGGCGGCCGAGAGGACGAAGGCGCTGAAGTCGTTGGTGATCTCGGCGCGGCGCAGCTCCTCGAGGGCGCGGTCGCGCTCGCGGGCGGCGGCGCGCGCCTCCCAGACGGCGACGGTGGTGCCGGCGAGCAACGCCAGCGCGGCGGTCGCCGCCGCCGCCACCGGCAGCCGGTTGCGGGCGACGAACTTGCGGGCGCGGTAACCGAGCGAGTCGGGCCGCGCGCTCACCGGCTGGTGGTCGAGGTAGCGGCGCAGGTCGGCGGCGAGCGCCTCCGCCGAGGGGTAGCGCTCCTCGGGACGTTTCTTGAGCGCCTTGGCGACGACCGTCTCGAGGTCTCCCTTGAGCAGCCGGCGCAGCCGTTGCGGCGTGCTGCCGCGGCGCGCGGCATTGCTCGCCAGCGTCTCCGCCGTCTCGGTGCGGGTGTCGGCGACGGCGGCCGAGAGCCGCTGCGGCTCGTCGCGGACGATCGCCTGGAAGAGCGCCGCCGGCGCCCGCGACGCCGCCGCCGGGTGGCGGCCGACGAGCAGCACGTAGAGGAGCGTGCCGAGGGCGTGGATGTCGGTGGCCGTGGTGACCGCCCCCCCGGTGAGCTGCTCGGGCGCCGCGTACTCGGGGGTCAGCACCATCTCGCCTTCGCGCGTGAGCGCGGTCGCCTCGTCGCCGGCCGCGTCCTCCTCGAGCAGCTTCGCGATGCCGAAGTCGAGCAGCTTC
>DATNCU010000445.1:0-2561 GCA_035607145.1 Thermoanaerobaculia bacterium | reverse complement strand
CGTCAGCTTCGCCGACGCGCAGCGCGGCGTGCAACGCACGCTGCAGGTGGCGGGCGGACTGGTCAAGGGCAGCAGCAGCTACGGCGACGGCGCGCTCTCCTTCACCATCCGCGAGCCGAAGACGGACGCCACGATGCGGGTCCGCTACAGCGGCGTCAAGCCGGCCAACTTCGAGGACGCGCTGTCGGTGGTCGCCATCGGCCGCTGGTCGCCCAGCGAGCGGGTGCTCGAGGCCGACAAGCTGCTGGTCAAGTGCCCGAGCAAGTACCAGGGCGTGAAGCCGGAAGAGAAGACCTACGGCTGAGGCCACTCCGGTCATGGACTTCCTCGCCAAGCTCTACCTTCCCGGCGTGCTCGCTTTAGGCGGCGCGCTGCTCTTCGCGCTCGTCTCGCTCGCCGGCTACGTGCAGCTGCTCGCCCGCGAGGAGGACGCCGACACCCGCCGCTTCGCGCGCCGCTCCTACGCGCTCTTCGTGCTGTCGGTGCTGATGGGCGCCGCGGTGCTCGTCGTGCTGCTGCTGCGCCGCGACTTCCGCATCGAGTACGTGTCGCAGTACTCGGGCGCTGAGCTGCCCTGGTTCTACCGCTTCTCCTCCTTCTGGGCCGGCCAGAAGGGGAGCTTCCTCATCTGGCTCGTCGCCGGCTCGCTGCTCGGCCTGCCGCTGCGCAAGGCCGCCGGCCGCGAGGAGGCGCCGGTGATGGGCGTCTACCTGCTGACGCTGCTCGGGCTGCTCTTCATCCTGGTGCGCGAGAGCCCGTTCATCATGCTGTCGCAGACGCCCACCGACGGCTCGGGCCTCAACCCGCTGCTGCAGGACCCGTGGATGGTGATCCACCCGCCGATCATGTTCACCGGCTTCGCGGCCTCGGCGATCCCCTTCTCGTTCGCGGTGTCGGCGATGGTGCGGCGGCGCTACGACCGCTGGGCGCACCTGGCGTTCCCGTGGGCCCTCGGTGGCTTCATGGTGACCGGCACCGCCATCCTGCTCGGCGGCTACTGGGCCTACAAGACGCTCGGCTGGGGCGGCTTCTGGGGCTGGGACCCGGTGGAGAACGCCTCGCTCATCCCCTGGCTGCTCGGCATCGTGCTCATCCACGGCCTCCACATGGAGCGCCAGCAGGGGCGCTACCGGCGCGCCAACCTGGTCTTCGCCTGCCTGCTCTACTTCTCGGTGCTCTACGGCACCTTCCTTACTCGCTCCGGCGTGCTCGCCGACTTCTCGGTGCACAGCTTCGTCGACCTCGGCATCTCGGCTTGGCTGATCGGCTTGATGGCCTTCTTCATGCTCGGCGGCGGCTTCCTGCTGGCGACGCGGCTCTCGAGCGTGCCGACGGCGAAGAACGAGGACCCCCTGCTGTCGCGCGGCAGCTTCCTGGTGCTCTCCACCATCACCGTCTCCGTCTGCGCGCTGGTGGTGGTGGTCGGCACCTCGGCGCCGCTGTGGACGCAGCTCTTCGGCCCGCCGAGCCAGGTGGGGCCGACGTTCTACAACCGCGTCAACCTGCCGATCGCGTTGCTCATCGCCGTCCTGCTGGCTATCGTGCCGTACCTGACCTGGCGCGGCGCCGAGCAGCGCGGTCGCCAGCTGCTGATCAAGCTGCTGCCGGCCGCTGGCGTCGCCGTGCTCGCCGTCGCGGCCGCGGTCTGGCTCGGCGTGCGGCAGCCGCTGCACGTGCTCTTCGTCTTCCTCGCCGCGCTGGCGCTGCTCACCAATCTGCAGAAGACGGTGGACAAGGTGCGAAACGGCGGCCTGCGCGCCGGCGGCGGCTACCTGGCGCACGTCGGCGTCGGCGTCATCCTGCTCGGCATCCTCGCCTCCTCGGCCTACGACGAGAGCGCCAAGGTGACCCTCGAGCAAGGCGTGCCGCAGAAGGTCGAGGGGATGACGCTCACCTTCAACCGCTTCCTGCCGCGCGAGGGCGACGAGAAGGAGCGCATGGAGGTGGCGGTGGTGCGCGCCGACGGCAGCCGCTACCTCTCCTACCCGCGCCTGTTCCTCAATGACCGCACGCAGCAGGTGATGGCGCACCCGCACATCACCCACCTGCTGCTGCAGGACCTCTACATCTCGCCCATCGAGTACGACCCCGGCGAGCCGGGCACGGTGCGGCGACTCCACCTGCGCAAGGGCGAGGAGGCCACCGTCGCCGGCACCCGCGTGCGGTTCCTCGGCTTTGACTTGAACGCCGAGGGCAATGCGCTGCAGGCGATGCAGCAGGGCGGCGTAGTGGCGGTGGGCGCGACACTCGACGTGGTGCGCAACGGCCGCACGGAGCGCGTCGAGCCGCTCTACCGCTTCTCCCCGGGAGGCGAGGTGGACAGCCAGCCGCAACCGCTGCCCGGCGGCGGCGAGGTGCTGCTCACCGGCATCAACGCCAGCTCGGGAGCGGTGGAGCTCGAGGTGCGCGGCGTCGAGCCGTTGGCGGGGCCGCGCGGGAAGCTCGCGGTCGACGTCACCCGCAAGCCGCTCATCAAGCTCGTCTGGTACGGCCTCTGGGTGGTGCTCGCCGGCGGCATCCTGGCGACGGCGCACCGTCTGCGCGACGCGCTCGTCCTCGAG
>DATNCU010000429.1:0-5263 GCA_035607145.1 Thermoanaerobaculia bacterium | reverse complement strand
CCCTCCGAACCCGGGATGTTGCACGGTGGGCCTACCAGTGGGCCCGCTTTTCGTTCAACCGGCTCGGCCGCTCCAGCTGGCATTGGCGTCAGCGGTTCACGTACCGGCGGAAATCCACCCCCAGCACCAGCCCGGTGGCGGCGAACGCGAACAGCATGAACGAACCGCCGTAGGAGAGAAACGGCAGCGGGATGCCGGAGTTCGGCGCCAGCCCCACCACCATGCCGGTGTTCCACAGGATGTGGAAGGCGAAGGTGGCGAAGAAGCCCACCGCGAGCAGCATTCCCAGGCGGTCTCGCGCCCGGGCTGCCACCTCCGCGCAGCCGAAGAGGAAGGAGCCGTAGAGGAAGAGGACGAAGGCGACGCCGAGGAAGCCCCACTCCTCGGCGAGCACGGCGAAGATGAAATCGGTGTGGCGGGCGGGCAGGAAGCGCAGCTGACTCTGCGTGCCCTGCATGTAGCCGCGGCCGGTGAGCTCGCCCGAGCCGACGGCGATCTTGCTCTGCCGCACCTGGTAGCCGGCGCCCAGTGGGTCGCGCTGCGGGTTCAGGAAGGTGAGCACGCGCTCGCGCTGGTAGTCGTGGATGAGGCCCCAGCCCAGGGCCCCCACCACCACCGCCGTGCAGGCGGCGATGACGAGGTAGCGCTTCTTGATCCCCGCCACCAGCAGCATGGCGGCGAGCATGGGCACGTACATCAGGGCGCCGCCCAAGTCGGGCTCGAAGTAGAGCAGCACGATCGGCAACAGCACGATGCCGATGGCGGTGACGATCTCGCGCAGCCGCAGGTACTCGCCTTCGAGGCCGGCGAGGTACTGGGCGAGCAGGATCGCGGTGGCGATCTTCGCCACCTCGGAGGGCTGGATGCCGAACGGTCCGACGGCGAACCAGCTGCGCGAGCCGCCGCGCACCTGGCCGAAGAAGAGCACCAGCACCAAGAGCGCCATGGCGACGCCGTAGAACGGCAGCGCCAGCAGCGCCAGCCGCTGGTAGTCGAGCGAGAAGGTGACGAGGAAGACGAGCAGCCCGGCGCCCAGCCAGGCGAGCTGGCGCGGCAGGTACTCGACCGGCATCTCGGCGCTCGCGCTGTGCACGGTGGCCGCGCCCACCACCGAGAGCATCAGCGCCACCAGCAGCAGGCTCCAGCGCACGCTGGCGAGGCGCCCGATGCCGGCGGTCGCTGCCTCCTCAGGCAGGCGGAGCAAGCCGGAGATCGGGCCGCTTCTTGAGGAGCTCCTCATAGATCCCTTTGGCTACCGGCGCCGCGGCCTGCGAGCCCGCGCCGCCATGCTCGATGAACACCGCCACTACGAGCTGCGGGTCGTCCACCGGCGCGAAGCTCACGAACCAGGCGTGGTCGCGCTGCTCGAAGGCCATCTGGGCGGCCTTGATACGCACGCGCTGCGCCACCACCTGCACGGTGCCGGTCTTGCCGGCGATGGAGAGGCCGGGCACGAACGCGGCGTGGCCGGTGCCGGAGTCGACCACCATCCGCAACCCGTCGTGCACCGGCTTGTACACCCAGCTCGGCACGCTGTCGAGCGCCGGGCGCATGGGACCGCCCGGCTCGGCGAGGTGCGGCGTCGGGCGGCGGCCGCCGTTGGCCACCTCCGCCATCATCACCGCCATCTGCAGCGGCGTCACCAGCAGCGGCCCCTGGCCGATGGCGACCGAGATCGTCTCGCCGAGGTACCACTGGTGCTTGCGCACGCGCCGGCTCCAGGCGTTGTCGGGGACGAGGCCGGCCTTCTCGCCGGGCACGTCGACGCCGGTGGTCTCGCCGAAGCCGAAGAAGCGCGCGTACTTGGCGATGCGCTCGATGCCGAGGCGCTGGCCGACGTTGTAGAAGTAGACGTCGCAGGAGTGCTTGATCGCCTGCCGCAGGTCGACCGAGCCGTGCCCCTCCGGCTTCCAGCAGCGGAAGCGGCGGCCGTAGAAGACCGCCGAGCCGGGGCAGAAGAAGCGCGTGTCGGGTGTCACCACGTGCTCGGCGAGGCCGGCGATCCCCATCACGATCTTGAAGGTCGAGCCGGGCGAGAGCGCGTTCTGCACCGAGCGGTTCTGCAGCGGCTTGAGCGGGTCGTTGACCAGCCGCATCCAGTCGTCGGCGCGCAGCCGCCGCGCGAAGAGGTTGGGGTCGTAGGAGGGCGCCGAGGCCATGGCGAGGATCTCGCCGTTTCTCGGGTCGAGCGCCACCACCGCGCCCACCTTGTCCTGCAGCATGCGCTGCGCGGTCTGCTGCAGGTCGAGGTCGATGGCGAGCTTCAGACCCTGGCCGGGCGTCGGCTGCGCCGGCGGGAACTCGTCCACCGCGCGGCCGCGGCTGTCCACCACCACCACGCGCTGGCCGTCCTTGCCGCGCAGCGAGGGCTCGAACTGGCTCTCGATGCCGCGGCGGCCGATCATGTCGCCGCGCTGGTACTCGCCGGTGGCGAGGTCCTGCGGGCCCGCTTCGGCGAGGTAGCCGAGCACGTGCGCGGTCTGCTCGCGATGGCGGTAGAGACGCAGCTGCTGGACGTCGGTCTCGAACTCGGGGTGCTCGAGGGCGGCGAGCTCGAAGCGCGCCACTTGCGCGAGCGTCAAGTTCTCGGCGATGAGCGCCGGCTCGACCGGGTGCTCGCGGCGGTGGGCGACGAGCAGGCGGTGCAGCTGCGCGGGATCGGTCTCCAGGATGGCGGCGGCGAAGGCGAGGCTCTTCTTGACGTCGTTGCTCGCCTCGGGCTCGAGCAGCAGGTTGTAGCTGGGGACGTTCTCCGCCAGCGGCCGCCCGGCACGGTCGTAGACGATCCCGCGCGGGGCGCGGATCGGGAACCGCCGCAGCCGGTTGTTGTCGGCGAGCTCACGGTACTCGGGGCCGTGGAGCCCCTGGATCAGCCAGTACGAGAGCGCGATGCCCCCGAGCGCCACACCGACGATGATCGACAGCACGCGGATGCGCGTCGCCATCGTCTCCCGGCGCTCGCGAGTGCGGACGATATTGGTCATAGCGGACGGCTACTCACAGCCGTAGATTGTGCAACACGGAAGCCAGAATGCAGACGTTCTGGGAGTGCCAGATCAGCGGAAGCGCAAGATGCGCGAGCGGCGGCGCTGCCACGAGCTCCATTGGGTCCGAGCGCGCGATTCCATGCTGATCAGGGCTGCCCCGAGCAAGGCCGAGGTGATGATCTTGCCGATCACCGATCCGACGGAGGGCAACGGCGCGTGGGCGCCCACCATCGCCCGCAGCAGACCCATCAGCACCAGCTGCTGCAGAGCGGCCGCGGCGGCGAAGATGAGCACCCGCGCCGCCTGCTGGCCGACGACGACGCGCTGGGCGGCCAGCGCCACACCGTAGCCCACCACCGTCTCGGCGAAGGCGTGGAGGCCGAAGAGGCCGCCGGAGAGCCCGTCCTGCAACAGGCCGGTGGCGGTGCCGATGAGCTCCGCCCCCACCGGGCCGGTGCGCATCGAGTACCAGACCACCACCAGCAGGAAGGGGTCGACGACGCGCGGAAAGAGCGGCGAGATGCTCACCCCCACGAGGTGCACCAGGTAGGCGGCGAGGAGCGCGAGGAGGAACTTAACGAAGGTCACGCGCCAGGGCCTCGGAGACGCCGCGCGCATCGGGCACGGCGGGGAGCAGGTAGACGTGGTCGAGGGTGCCGAAGTCGACCATCGGCACCACCTCGACGTGGTGGAAGAGCTGGGTGCCCGGGCGCACGGCGCGCACGGCGCCGATGGAGATGCCGCGCGGGTAGATGCCGTCGATGCCGGCGGTGACGACGCGATCCCCGGGGCGCACGTCGGCTTGCAGCGGCACGTAGTCGAGCAGCAGCCCCGAGCGGCTGTCGCCGCGCGCGACACCCTGGCGGCTGGTGCGCTCGACCATCGCGCCCACCGCCGAGGTGCGGTCGGTGATCATCTGCACCTTGGCGTAGCCACCGCCGACGGCGACGACGCGGCCGACGAGCCCGCCGTCGGCGAGCACCGGCTGGTCGACCTTGGCGCCGCGCTCGCCGACGTAGATGAGGAGGCTCCGCAGCCAGGAGGCGTAGTCGGCGTAGACGACGTCGGCCACCTGCAGGGGCTGCCCCGTGCGACGGGCGTACTGCACCGCTTCGCCCAAGCGCAGGAAGGCGCCCTCGACAGTCTGCAGGCGCAGGAGCTGGCGGCGCAGGTCGGCCACTTCGCCGCGCAGCCTCTCGTTCTCCGCGATCACCCGCTTGCGCGTGCGAAAGCCGGTGCCGATCGAGCCCACGCTGCGCTCGACGCCGGTGACGCCGTGCGCCACCGGGCCGAGCATGCCGACCGCGGCGCCGGCGAGCAGCGGCCCTTCCTTGCCGCGGCCCGAGACCTGGCGCGACAGCAGCAGCAGCTCGCCCAGCAGCAGCAGCACGAGCAGCCAGCGCGATGCGCGAGAGCCCATGTCGAGAGGGGCCCGCCCCTCTTAGAGGATCGACACCTTGCGCAGCAAATTGATGTCTTCGAGCACGCGCCCGGCGCCGAGCACGACCGAGGCGAGCGGGTCCTCGGCGAGCACCACCGGCAGGCCGGTTTCCTCGCGCAGCCGCGAGTCGAGGTTGCGCAGCAGGGCGCCGCCGCCGGAGAGCACGATGCCGCGGTCCATGATGTCGGCGGAGAGCTCGGGAGGGGTGCGCTCGAGCGCCTGGCGCACGGCGTCGACGATGACCGACACCGGCTCGGCGAGCGCTTCGCGGATCTCTTCGTCGGTGATGCGCAGGTTCTTGGGCACGCCCTCGACGAGGTCGCGCCCCTTGATCTCCATGGAGAGCGGCTCCTTGAGCGGGTACGCGGAGCCGATCTCCCACTTGATGATCTCGGCGGTGCGCTCGCCGATGAGCAGGTTGTACTTGCGCTTGAGGTACTGGATGATCGCCTCGTCCATCTCGTTGCCGGCGACGCGCACCGAGCGGCTGTAGACGGTGCCGGCGAGCGAGATCACCGCCACGTCGGTGGTGCCGCCGCCGATGTCGACGATCATGTTGCCGGAGGGCTCGGTGATCGGCAGGCCGGCGCCGATGGCCGCCATCATCGCCTGCTCGACGAGGAAGACCTCGGAGGCGCCGGCGCGCTCGGCGCTGTCGCGCACCGCCCGCTTCTCCACCTGGGTGATCTCGGAAGGGACGCCGATGACGATGCGCGGCCGCACCAGCCGCCGGCCGCCGTGGGCCTTGCGGATGAAGTGGTCGAGCATCTTCTCGGTGACCTCGAAGTCGGCGATGACGCCGTCCTTCATCGGCCGGATGGGCTCGATGTTGCCG
>DATNCU010000428.1:0-6290 GCA_035607145.1 Thermoanaerobaculia bacterium | reverse complement strand
CTCGGCGTACTGGGCATGTGCTCGGGCGGCGACGCGGTCGCCGGCGGACGCGTAGAGCGCGGCGAGATGGGCATGGAGGCGGACGTCCTGCGGTTTCACCCGCACCGCATCGCGCAGGGCTGCGAGAGCCAGGGAGGGTCGGTGGGCGGCCTCGGCGGCATCGGCGAGCCGGATCCACGTTGCGACGTCATCGGGCGCGAGCGCAGTCGCGCGTCGCGCGAGCTCCATCGAGCGGTCGAGCTCGCCGTTCTCCTGCGCCGCTAGCGAGCCGTCGATCAACCGTTCGGTGGCGATTGCCAGCGCGCTCCTTGCCGCGGGCGCGAGCCCTGGACGCACCCAGAACGATCCCCACGAGGCGAGGGCCCAGACCGCGAAGAGGAGCGCGAGGCCGCCGGCGGCGAGCCGCGAGGATCGCCCGAGGACCTCGACGCCCTCACCGACGAGCGCGCAGAGCGGAAGGAGGGCGGCGAGGCAGTAGAACGCCTTGCCCTGGGCGTACGACGGCTGCTCGAGGGCGAGGAGGAGCACGGCCGCGGCGAAGGCCGCGAGCGTGCCGAACAGCAGCGCGCTCGTCGCATTCGGCGCGTGCACCGGCGTGCGCATCATTCGTCGGACCGCTGCACCCGCACCGACGACGAGCGCGAGGGTGGGTACCAAGGCGAGCAGGTAGGCGACGGCCGTGAGCCCGTAGCTCCACGGCGGCCGGCTCGCGAGCGAGGCGGCCCCACCCAGCAGCCCGTCTCCCCACAACGTCGAGTAGAGCGCGTCGGGCAGACCGTGGAAGGCACTGAGCAGCGGCGCGTCGAGCGAACGGCCGAACCTCGTCAGCGAGCCGAGCGTGGCGTAGCCGGGGTCCATCCACCAGGCGAAGCCGGCGGCGCGATCCCAGTTGCTGACGAAGGGCCGTCCGAAGTGGCGCCACACCCGCACGTAGTGCCAGCCGCAGACGACGAGGGTGGCGAGCCCAGCCGAGCCCAGCGTTCGCGCGTAGGTGCGCGGGTCCTTCACTCCGCGGGCGAGCAGCGCGCCGGCGAGGACGACGGGGATGACCAGGACGACGAGCAGCGCGGAGAACTTGGTGAGCATGGCGAGCCCCAGCACGACGCCGAGACCCAGGTGGGGGCCGATGCTCGTATCGCCGCGCTGGAGAATCGCGATCGCGAGCAGCAGAGCGAGTGAACAGAGCGCGGCGAGCAGTCCCTCGTTCGAGAAATACAACGAGATGTAGAGCTGGGCGGGGAGGAAGACGGCGAGCGCGAACCCGGCGAGGAGCGGGCGGAGGCGATCGCCGAAGAGACGACGGAGCGCCGCGAGCACGATCGCGCACTGCGCGAGGCCGATGGCCCAGCCCAGGGCGCGGAGCCAGAGGATCGCGTCGGCGTCCAGGCGCACGTGCCCGCTCGCCCGGAGGAGACCGGCGGCGACGAGGTAGTAGAGGGGCGGGTGATACATCTCCCAGCCCTCGTCGGCCAGGGGCAGGTGGTGGCGCTCTAGGACGGCCGCGACGTAGCGCAGATGCGAGGTCGAGTCGAACCCCAGTCGCGGGTCGAGGTGACGGTCGTTCCAGAAGAGTGCCGTCCACGCGACGGCGGCGAGGGCGAAGAGCACGGCCGCCTCGCGGCCGGTGAGGGGTCCGGGCGCGCGCCGGTGCGACCAGGCCCGCGCCGCGAGCAGGAAGGCGGCGCCCGCGATGGCCATCGTCGCGAGCAGGGGCCCGTTGGCGCGCGCGGACGCGAGCGGGCTCGGGTTGAGCGCGCGATCACGAGCCCCGCTCGAGGCGGGCGGTGGAGCAGCGCGGCCGGCGGCGCGGGCCGGCCGCCAGCTCGAGCCCACGAGGCTCGACTCCCAGTTCTCGTCCGTGCCAAGCGCGAGGTTCGGCGCGCTGAGCGACAACCACAGGGCGGGGGGCCCGACGTCGTTGCGCGTCCGCACGACGAGCTCGTTGTCACCCGCGCGCAGGAAGCGGGAGACGTCGACCTCGACGCTACGCTTCCAGTTGCGCGCCGAGGACGCCGCGACGACCACGCCGTTGAGCTGCGCCGTACCCTGCCGGAACCAGCACGCGCGTAGCGTCGCCTTCCCGGCGGCCCGCGGCAGCGCGAAGCGACGGCGGAACACGGTCTCCATCTCGACCGCGTTGCGGGGCCAGGTGCCGAGGGGGCTCGAATCGACGATCCAGGTCGCGCCGGGGCGCGGCGGCAGGAACCCGTTGCGCGGATCGCGCAGCGCCTTCCAGGCCATCGCCGCGAGGACGAGGCCGGTGCCGATCGCCAGGACGAGGCCCCGCCAGGAGCTCGACCTGGGCAGGATCGACATCGCCGGGATCGTATTACCGTCGGCGCACGCGGTGCGTTCGCCGCGAGCCCTGCCGCGGAACCGACTGGGGCGCTGGCCTACCGTGCGGAGGGCGCCTGCTTGGTGCCGGCGTGGCGGATGTCGCGGCCCTCGACGTAGTAGATGACGTCCTCGGCGATGTTGGTGGCGTGGTCGGCGATGCGTTCGAAGTTGCGCGCCACCAGCAGCAGGTGGAGGGCGCGCGGCACCGAGGTGCTGTCGCTCCGCATGAGGTCGACGAGCTCGGTGAAGATGCGGCGGTAGAGCTGGTCGATCTCGTCGTCCTCGCTGACGACGCTGCCGGCGAGAGTGGCGTCGCGGCTGACGAAGGCGTCGAGGCTCTCGCGCACCATCGCCTGCACCCGCGCCGAGATACGCGGCAGGTCGATGTAGGGCTTGAGCGGCGGCTCGCGGTTGAGCTGGCGCGCCGCCTGGGCGATGTTGACCGCCGAGTCGGCCATGCGCTCGAGGTCGGCGGTGATCTTCATCACCGCCACCAGGAAGCGCATGTCGATCGCCACCGGCGCCGCCAGCACCAGCACCGAGTGGCAGTTGTCGTCGATCTCGACCTCCATGCGGTCGACGTCGGCGTCGCGCTCGATGACCTGGGACACCAGCTGCTCGTCGCGCTCGACGAGGGCGCGGGTGGCCGTGGCGATCATCGTCTCCACCTGCGCGCCCATCTCGATGAGACGCAGGCGGATGGTGTCGAGGTGGGTGTGGTGGCGTCGTTCCATCGCGGCGAAAGGTAGCGCACGTGGAGGGTTTTCGCGCCGGCTCCCGCTGTGACGGTCTGGTGACGGATGGCGGCTCAGCCGGCGGCCGAGCGGACCCGGGCCGCGGCGGTCACCTCGGAGTACAGAGCGGCGAGCCGGCGCGCGCACGCGGCCGCGCTCCAGCACTCGCGGGCGTGGGCGCGGCCGGCGTCCCCCATGGCGGCGCGCAGACGCTGGTCGTCGAGCAGCTGCACCACTCGGACGGCGAAGGGGTGGACCTGCTCGCTGGAGGTGAGACAGCCCTGGCCCGCGGCGAGCACGTCGCGCGTGCCGAGCACGGCGGTGGAGACGATCGGCACCCCTTGCGCCATCGCCTCGAGCAGCACCAGCCCCTGCGTCTCCGTGCGCGAGGCGAAGACGAAGACGTCGGCCGCGCGGTAGCAGTCGAGCAGCTCGCGCTCGCGGTCGAGGTAACCCACCCACCGTACGGCTTCGGCGATGCCCAGCTCGGCGGCGCGGCGCTTGAGCGACGGCAGCGCCGGCCCGTCGCCGGCCATGACGAGCAGCAGGTCGGGCCGCCGCTGGCGGACGGCGGCCGCGACCTCGAGCAGAAACGGGAGGTTCTTCTCGTGCGCCATGCGGCCGACGTTGAGGATCATCGGGCGCTCGAGGGGGATGCCGTGCCGGCGGCGAAAGGCGGCGCCGTCGCCTTCGACGAAGGCGCTCTCCGGCAGTCCGGTAGGCAGGACCTCAAGCGGCGTGCGCACGCCGTAGCCGCGCAAGACCTCGTGGAACGCCGCCGACGGCACGACCGCCGCGGCAGCCTGGTGGCACTGGCGGCGCGAGGCGCGCCGCGCCAGCGCCCGCAGCGGCGCCCGCGGCAGGAAAGGCACGTAGTGGTGGAGGTACTCCTCGAAGTGCGTGTGGTAGGTGAGCACCAGCGGCAGCCCGAGCCGCCGCGCCAAGCGCACGCCGGCCCAGTGGGCCACGAACGGCGTCTGCACGTGCACGAGATCGAAGCGGCCGGCGAGCCGGGGCAGGAGCCGCAGCACTTCGCGGGCGTGCAGCATGCGGTCCTCGGGGTCGAGAGGCACGCGCCGCGCGCGCAGCCGAGCGACGCCCGGCGTTTCCGCTTCGTCGCCGTAGCGCGGCGCTGCGACGGTCACCTCGTGCCCGAGCCGCGCGAGCTCGTGCCGGAAGCTGTCGATCGAAGTGGAGACGCCGTTGACGCGCGGGAAGTAGACGTCGGAGAGGTAGAGGACGCGCAGAGCCTCCGCACCATTCGCAACCAGTGCCGGCATCGACTCGGCGAGGGCGGCGGCGACCGCGCTCATGCCGCGAAGATCGCGGCAAGGGCCGCCTCGAGCATTCGTGGCAGCGAGCCGAGCAGACTGCCGATCGCGGCGCCGGCCATCACGTCGCTCGGGTAGTGGAGCCCGAGCACGACGCGCGACAGCGCCACCAGGGCGGTGAATGGCACCAGCAGCCAGGCCAGTCCCGGATAGCGGCCGAGGACGACGACGGTGAACGCCACCGCGTGCAGCGTGTGACCCGAAGGAAAGCTGAAGCGGTCGAGCGCCGGCACCAGCGGCCGCAGGCCGCTGCCGGCGGTGGCGCAGGGGCGCGGCCGCGCCATCCAGCGCTTGAGCAGCACGTAGAGCGGCAACCCGGCGACCGCGGCGACCAGCATGCCGAGGATGGTCGGCACGGCGTCGCTGCCGCCGGCGAGCAGGAGCGCCACGGCTACGGTCCCCCAAAGCCAGCCGTCGCCGAGGCGGCTCACCAGCGCGAAGGCCGCCTGCATCCACTCCCCGGTGCGGTGCTGCAGGGCTCGGCAGGCGGCGAGGTCGAGAGCGACCAGCCGGTCCATCGCCCCTTGCGCGCGTGCGGTCTGCATTGCGAACCTCCTTCCTGTGCTGATCTCGCGGAGGAGAACCTCGGCTCTCATCGACCGAAGAAGGTGCGGTACCGCCGCGCGTCCATCGCGGCGACGTCGAAGAGGAGGAGGAAGTCGACGGTGCCGAACTCGCGGTCGATCACCGGCTCGCCGCAGACGAGGGCGCCGTGGCGCAGGTAGATGCGGAAGAGTGCGGGCAGCTCCGGCGGCTCGACGGTGCGCACCGTTCGGCAGGCGAACCCAGGGCGCGGCGTCACCCTTGCCGTCGGGTGAAGCCGGCCCTCGGCCGCCAGTTGTCGATAGAGCGCGATGCCCTCGGCGGGCTCCTGCGAGCTCACCGAAGCGCAGCCGAAGAGGTAGCGCAGCCGGTGGGCCTCGAAATAACGGGCGAGGCCGCGCCAGAGCATGAACAGCACGCGGCCGTTGCGGTGCTCGCGCGCGACGCAGGCGCGGCCGAGCTCGACGGCGTTGTCGCGCACCTCGGCCGGGAGACCGTCGAGGTCGAACTCGTCGTCGGAGTAGAAGCCCTGGTGCCGGGCCGCCATCGCCGCCGTCTGCAGCCGGTACGTGCCTTCCGGTTTGCGGCTCGCCACCTCCTCCACCAGCAGGTGGTCGCAGCCGGCGTCGAAGCGGTCCTCGTCGCGGCCGGTTTCCCAGGCACTCGACAGCCCCTCACCCAGCTCGCGGTTGAAGACCTCGAAGCGCAGCCGCTGCAGCGCGCGCAGCTCCTCGACTTCGCGGGCGAGGCGCACGCGGTAGCGGCCTTCCTGGAGCAGCGTGTACGGAACCAGCTCGGGGGTGGTGATCGCCGTCGCGGGAGGCTCGAGTGCGATTGGGGAGCTCATGAGCACCTCCTCGTTGCCGCGGCGATGGTAGGGGCTTGCGCGCGCGCTTTTGGCAATGCCGCCGCGCCGTCACAGGCGCGTGACCGCGCCGCAAGCTTCGTCACCCGCAGCGCATCGCGTGTCGACGACGATCGCCCTCGCGGCGCATGCGGGCACGACTCATCTCGATGGTCGCGAGCCGCTCCGGAGCCGGCCGCAGCTTGTAGAGTCGCCGCCGATGGCACGGCGGCCCGCCACGCAATCGAGCCTCGCCGCCGTCGACCTCGGCTCCAACAGCTTCCGCATGGTGATCGCCGACGTCGTCGACGGCGCGCTGCGCCGGCGCGACAGCCTGCGCGAGGGCGTGCGCCTGGCGGCGACATTGGGGCCCGACGGCCGGCTCACTGGCGAAGGTGAGCAGCGCGCCCTGGCGTGCCTGGCGCGCTTCGGCGAGCGGCTGCGCGAGTTGCCGCGCGCCAACGTTCGCGCGGTGGGGACGAACACCTTACGCAAGGCGCG
>DATNCU010000711.1:0-4371 GCA_035607145.1 Thermoanaerobaculia bacterium | reverse complement strand
CGACGGTGACGTCGGTGGCGCCGGCGAGGTACGGGCCCTCGCTGCGCCACTCGGGCGCGGCCTGCGCCGCGGCGAGAGAGGTGACGACGAGCGCGGCCCCGAGAGAGATCACGCAACGGAGCACAAGCGAACGCATGCGATGCCCTCCTGCAATGAGGCGGGGATCGTATCGCGGGCGCGGCGCGATGCCGTGTGAGGTCCGCCGCTCCACGGGCGCGTTGTCACTGCGTCGTCGCGTCGAATCGGGCGGGCACGGCTACACTTGCGGGTCATGCTCGCGCTGCGCCCGCACTCCGTTCTCGCTTCAATCGCCGTGGCGATCGCGGTACCGTTCCTCGCCGGCTGCGGCGGCGAAACGGAGTCGCGCGCTCAGGAGCGCAAGCCGGGCGAGGAGCCGCGCACGGTGCAGGTGGCGCCGGCCGAGCGCACGGCGCTGCCCGACGTGGTGGCGGTGTCGGGGACGCTGGCGGCGCAGGACGAGGTGGTGCTGGGCACCAAGGTGGCCGGCCGTCTCGTCGCGCTGCCGGTGGACCTCGGCAGCGTCGTGCGCCAAGGCCAGGTGCTCGCCCGCCTCGCACCCGCCGACTTCGACCTGCGGGTGCGCCAGGCGGCGGCGGCGCTCGACCAGGCGCGGGCGCGGCTGGGGCTGCGCGCGGGCGGCGGCGACACCGTGGACCCCGAGGCGACGGCGGTGGTCAAGCAGGCGCAGGCGGTGCTCACCGAGGCCACGGCGCGACGCGAACGCGCGCAGGCGCTGTTCGACGAGAAGCTGCTGCCGAAGGCCGACCTCGACGCCGCCAACGCCGCCTACGAGGTGGCCGAGGGGCGCTATCAAGAGGCGCGTGACGAGGCGCTCAACCGTCAGGGCGTGCTGGCGCAGCGGCGCTCCGAGCTCGACCTCGCGCGGCAGCAGCTCGCCGACTCGGTGCTGGTGGCGCCGTTCTCCGGCGCCGTGTCGGCGCGTCACGCCAGCGCCGGCCAGTTCGTCGCCGCCGGCGAGCCGGTGGTGACGCTGGTGCGCACGCATCCGCTGCGGTTGCAGCTCTCGGTGCCCGAGCGCGCCGCCGGCCGCGTGCGCGTCGGCCAGCCGGTGCGCGTGGTGGTCGAGGGCGACGCGCGCAACTACGGCGGCCGTGTGGCGCGGGTGAGCCCGGCCATCGACCAGAGCGACCGCACGCTGCGGGTGGAGGCGGAGGTCCCCAACACCGACGGTGCCCTGCGCGCCGGCTCGTTCGTGGGCGCCGAGATCGTCACCGCCGCCGATCGGCCGGTGGTGATGGTGCCCGCCTCCGCCGTCGTCGCCTTCGCCGGCATCGAGAAGGTGCTCACCGTCGAGGCGGGGAAGACGGTGGAGATGCGCGTGCGCACTGGCCGCCGCGCTGGCGGCCGCGTCGAGATCGTCGAAGGTCTCGTGGGCGGCGAGCTGGTGGTGGTCCAGCCCGGCAACCTGGCCGGTGGCCAGGCCGTCAACGTCGAGCGCACGCCGGGCCGCTGAGCCATGCAGAAGCTCGCTGAGATCTCTATCCGCCGTCCTGTCTTCGCGGTGATGCTGGTGTTGGCGCTGGTGGTGGTGGGCGCCGCCAGCTGGTTCCGGCTCGGCGTCGACCGCTTCCCGGCCATCGACCTGCCGACGGTCACGGTGCGCACCTCGCTCCCCGGCGCCTCGCCGGAGGAGGTGGAGACCGTCCTCTCGCAGCCCATCGAGGAGGCGGTCAACACCGTCGCCGGGGTGGAGGAGCTGCGCTCGGTGTCGGGGCAGGGGACCTCGGTGATCATCGCCACCTTCGGCCTCGACCGCGACATCGAGGTGGCGGCGCAGGACGTGCGCGACCGCGTCGCCGGCGTGGTGCGCCAGCTGCCGCCCGACGTGCAGCCGCCGGTGGTGGCCAAGGCCGATAACGATTCGGCGCCGGTGCTCACCGTCGCCGTCACCGCCGACCGCCCGCTGCGCGAGCTCACCGAGATCGCCGACAAGCTGGTCAAGGTGCAGCTCGAGCGCTCGGCCGGGGTCGGCGAGGTGGAGATCGTCGGCGGCCTGCAGCGCGCCATCAACATCTGGGTGGAGGCCGACCGCCTCGCCGCCTACCGGCTGCCGATCACCGACGTGCGCGACGCCATCCGCAGCCAGAACGCCGACGCCCCGGGCGGCAACGTCACCGGCGCGCAGCGCGAGCAGGTGCTGCGTACGCTGGGCCGCATCGCCGACCCGCGCGGCTTCGACGACTTGGTGATCGCCACCGTCGACGGCTCGCCCATCCGCGTGCGCGACGTCGGCTACGCCGAGGACGGCACCAAGGAGCAGCGCTCGCTGGCGCGGTTGAATGGCGTACCGACGGTGACCGTCGAGGTGCGCCGCCAGTCGGGCGCCAACACCGTCGAGGTGATCGAGTCGGTCAAGGCCAACCTGGCGCGGGTGACCGCGCAGCTGCCGCCCGACGTCAAGCTCGAGGTGATCCGCGACCAGTCGCGCTACATCTACGGCGCGCTGCACGAGATCAACACCCATCTCATGCTCGGCGCGCTGCTCGCTTCGCTGGTGGTGTTCACCTTCATGCGCAGCTGGCGGACGACGGTGATCGCTGCGGTGGCCATTCCCGCCTCGGTGATCTCGACCTTCGGCATGATGGCCGCGCTCCACTTCACGCTCAACAGCGTCACCATGCTGGCGCTGGTGCTGATGGTGGGCGTCGTCATCGACGACGCCATCGTGGTGCTGGAGAACATCTTCCGCTTCGTCGAGGAGAAGCGGATGCCGCCGATGGAAGCGGCGCGGGCGGCGACGGCGGAGATCGGCCTCGCGGTGCTCGCCACCACGCTGTCGCTGGTGGTGATCTTCGTGCCAGTGTCGTTCATGTCGAGCATCTCGGGGCGGTTCCTCTACCAGTTCGGCATCACCGCGGCGGTGGCGGTGCTGGTGTCGCTGCTGGTGTCGTTCACGCTGACGCCGATGATGAGCGCGCGCATGCTGCGCGCCGAGGACGCGGCGGCGGGGCACGGGCACGAGGTTGGTCATGAGGGCGGCCATGGCGCGGCGGCGGCGTCGCGGCGCGGCTTCTACGCGCGCATCGACGCCCTCTACACGCGCATGCTGACGTGGGCGATCGGGCACCGTCGCTTCGTCGCCATCGGCGCGGTCCTTGTGGTGCTCACCTCGATCCCGCTCTACAAGCTGGTGCGACAGGAGTACATGCCCACCGACCTCGACGAGGCGGAGTTCGACGTCGGCGTCAACGCGCCGGAAGGCACCAGCCTCGCCGCCATGGACGAGGCAATGCGCGCCGTCGAGGCGGAGGTGCGGGCGAGCCGCGGCGTGCGGCTGGCGCTCACCACTGCCGGCGGCGGCTTCCTCGGCGGCGTCAACCAAGGCAGCATCTACGTGCGCATCGCGCCGCACTCGGAGCGCACGTTCTCCATCGGCCGTTTGCTGCGCGAGACGGTGCACCTGCGGCCCTGGCGCGCGTTCACCGACCGCTATCCGCAGCGCGAGGTGATGCAGGAGATCCGGCGGCGCCTCAAGAAGTTCCCCGACCTACGCACCACGGTGCGCAACGCGCGCTCGTTCAACCTCGGCGGCGGCGGCGCCGAGATCGACTTCGTGCTGCGCGGCCCCGACCTGCTGACGCTCTTCCGCGCCGCCGACAGCCTGCGCCAGCGCGCCGACGAGCTGGGCCTGGTCGACGCCGACACCACGCTCAAGCTCGACAAGCCCGAGCTCAAGGTGGTCATCGACCGCGCGCGCGCCGCCGACCTCGGCGTCGACAGCCAGGAGGTGGCGCAGACGCTGCGGCTGATGGTGGCCGGCGACCAGGAGGTGTCGCGCTTCCACGACCCCGCGGTCAACGAGGACTACGACGTGACGCTGCGGCTTGTCGAGGCGGACCGTACCGACCCCGACACGATTTCGCGGCTATACGTGGAGCGGTCGGGCGGTGCGGTGGCCGGCGCGTCGAACGCGCCTTCAAACCCGTCGAACCCTCCATCAAACCTAGTGCGGCTCGACAGCTTGGTGAACCTCGAGCCGGGGCAGACCGCCTCGCGCATCGACCGCCTCGACCGCCAGCGGCAGGTGAGCCTGCGCGCCGGCACCGCGCCCGGCTTCGCGCTCGCCGACCGGCTCGTCGTCCTGCGCAAGGCGGCTGCCGACCTCAACCTGCCGCCGGCCTACAGCACGGCGGTGTCGGGCAAGGCCCGCGAGCTCGAGCGCACCTTCGGCGAGTTCCTCTGGGCGTTCGCGCTGTCGATGACGTTCATGTACATGATCCTCGCCTCGCAGTACGAGAGCTTCGTGCACCCGCTGACCATCCTGCTCTCGCTGCCGCTGTCGGTGCCCTTCGCGTTGCTCTCGCTGTGGGCGACCGGCAACACGCTCAA
>DATNCU010000403.1:0-2452 GCA_035607145.1 Thermoanaerobaculia bacterium | reverse complement strand
GTAGATGACGTTGCAGTAGAGGGTGATGATCTGCTGCTTGCTGTAGCGCTTCTCGATCTCGACGGCGAGCAGCGCCTCCTCCACCTTGCGCCGCCAGCTGCGGCCGCGGGTGTGGAAGACGTTCTCGGCCACCTGCATGGTGAGCGTCGACGCGCCTTGCTGGATGCGGCCGGCGCGCACGTTCTCGACCGCGGCGCGCAGGATGCCCGAGAGGTCGACGCCGCCGTGCTGGAAGAAGTGCTCGTCCTCCACCGCGACGATGGCGTTCTGCAGCAGCCTCGGCACCTGCCCCTGGCGCAGCATGACGCGGCGCTCGAAGGCGTAGTTGGCGTAGGAGGCGCCGTGGCGGTCGAAGAGCTCGGTGACCAGGCCGGGGCGGAAGTCGTCGATGGAGTCGACCTCCGGCATGTGGATCACCGCCGCGACGAGGAGCCCGCTGCAGGCGCCGAGGCCGAGCGCATAGACCCAAGCCCAGCGCCAGATGTGGCGGCGCACGCTGCCCCGCGGCGCGCCTGGCGGGCGCCGCAGCTTGCCGGGACGACGAACGCGCAACGGGCCCTGGGGCGCCGACTCCGCGAGCAGCGGCGGCCCGGCCGGTTGCTCGGGCAGCGGCTCGTAGTCCATGAGCGGCGATTGTAGTGCCTGGTCGTGGCGGAGTCCCGGCGGCGTATGGGCGCGGCGATGGCGCGGCGGCGGGAGCACAACTAGACTTCACGCGCCCATGAGCGAACCGCAAGCCCCACTGCCGCCTCTCCCGGCTCTTCCGGAACCATTCGCGCCGGCTCCACGTCCGCTGAAGGGTCCGGGTTGCGGGCGTGGCGCGCTGATCGGCTGCGGCGTGTTGTTGGTGCTGTTCGGCATCGGCGCCGTGACGCTGGCGCTCAACGCCAACCGGATGCTGGCTTGGGTCTTCCAGCGGCTCGAGGCGCAGGTGACCGCGAAGATGCCGGCCGACGTCACGCCTGCCGAGCGGGCTCGCTTCTCGGCCGCCTTCGCCGACCTCTACCGCTCCATCGAGGAGGGCAAGGTCGACCCCGCCGCGGTGCAGCCTCTGCAGCGCGAGCTGTTCGCCGTCTCCACCGAGATCGACCGCGGGCTCAGCCGTGAGCAGGTGTTGCGGCTGACCGAGGCGGCGGAGCGGGCGGCCGGTCACGGGCCGCCGGTGCCGGGCGCCGCTCGCGGACACACTTAGGCGGCTCGGAGGCGTCAGATCGTCGCGGGCGGCGCTCAGCCGCAGGCGCTCGCGGACGCGGCCTCGCGAATGCGCAGGCCGACGCCCCACGGGTCACGCGAGATGCCGCTCTCGGTCGTGCGCTGCACATCCGCACCAGCCGCCGCAAGGCTGCCGAGAGCGGCGGACGTGTCGTCGCGACCGGGGACCAGCACCTCCCACTCGACCAGCCGCGCATCGCCCTCGCCGGCCGGCTCGGCGCCGCGAGCCCAGGTGTTGACGCCGAGATGGTGGTGGTAGCCGCCGGCGGAAAGGAACAACGCGCCGGGATAGCTCCACACGACTTGGTCGAGGCCGAGGCCGCGGTGGTAGAAGTCCGCGGCGCGCTCGAGGTCGCCGACGTAGAGGTGGACGTGGCCGAGAGTGGTGCCCGGCGGCGCGCCCGTCCACGGCTCGCCCTGCGCGGCGGCGAGCAGATCGCCGACGTCGAGCGGCTCGGTCGCCATGACCAGCTGACCGTCGTGCGCACGCCACTCGGCGCGCGGCCGATCGGCGTAGACCTCGATGCCGAGGCCGTCGGGATCGGTGAGGTAGAGCGCCTCGCTGACCAGGTGGTCCGACATCCCGGCGCGCTCGCCGAGGTCGCGCAGGTGCGCCAGGAAGCGGCCGAGCGCACGGCGGTCGGGCAGGAGGATGGCGAAGTGGTAGAGACCGAGCCGTCCACGCGGCGGCACCGGCCGCGCGCCGCGCAGCTCACGGAGCTCGACGATGGCGGTGTCGTCGCCGGGCGGGCCGAGGACCGCTCTTCCCGGCGCCTGGTCGAGGACGCGCAACCCGAGGACGTGGTGGTAGTAGCCGAGCGAGCGGTCGAGATCGGCGATCTGAAGGACGACGCGACCGAGACGCGTCGCGGCCGGGAGCCGAAAGCCAGGCGGGGCGATGCCGTAGGGGAGCGTCGGTCTCAAGGCGGGGTCCGCCGGAGCCCGCGGACGCCGGGGCAGCGCATCGGCAGCGCGTCCAGGCCCAAACGACCTGCTCCCGTCAACGTGCAGGACACGAGGTCGCGATACTCGAAGAAGCCGAGCTCGTCGCGTGCGCGGCCCCACTCGGCCTCGCAGTCGGCGCTTGCTCCGAGCGCTCCTCGTCGCGCGGGATCCGCCTGGAACGCCTCGTCGACGGCGCGCAGCTCCGCGCAGACGGCAGCCGGTTCGTAGCTCAGCGGAACGCAGTGAAGGATGGCGTCGAACGCGATGAAGCTCGCGATCGCCAAGGAACCGACGA
>DATNCU010000401.1:0-3410 GCA_035607145.1 Thermoanaerobaculia bacterium | reverse complement strand
GCTGCACGGCCGCGTCGTTGGTCAGGACGCCGCCATCAACGCGCTGTCCGACGCCATCCGTCGCGCGCGCAGCGGGCTCAAGGACCCGCGTCGCCCCATCGGCTCGTTCATCTTCCTCGGCCCCACCGGCGTCGGCAAGACGGAGCTCGCCAAGGCGCTCGCCGAGGCGCTCTTCGACAGCGAGGAGAACATGGTGCGCATCGACATGAGCGAGTACATGGAGAAGTACACCGTGTCTCGCCTGGTCGGTGCGCCTCCGGGCTACGTCGGCTACGAGGAGGGCGGCCAGCTCACTGAGGCGGTGCGCCGGAAGCCCTACTCGGTGCTCCTCTTCGACGAGATCGAGAAGGCGCATCACGACGTCTTCAACGTGCTGCTGCAGATCCTCGACGACGGCCGCCTCACCGATTCGCAGGGGCGCACCGTGGACTTCAAGAACACGGTCATCATCATGACCAGCAACATCGGCAGCACGCACCTGCTCGAGGGGATCCTCGCCACTGGCGAGATCACCGAGGCGGCGCGGGGTGCCGTGATGCGCGACCTGCGCACGCACTTCCGTCCGGAGTTTCTCAACCGCGTCGACGACATCGTTTTGTTCCGCCCGCTGCGGCTGGAGGAGATCGAGCGCATCGTCGACCTGCTGACCGCCGACCTGCGCAAGCGGCTCGCCGAGCGCGGCATCTCGCTGGTGCTCACCGAGCCGGCGCGGCTGCTCATCGCGCGTGAGGGGTTCGACCCGGTCTACGGCGCGCGGCCGCTGCGCCGCTACCTGCAGCGGCAGCTCGAGACCCGCATCGGCCGCGCGCTCATCGGCGGCGAGGCCAGCGAGGGCTCGACGATCGAAGTGGGAGCGGGCGAGGGCGGGCTCGTGGTCGAGATTCGCAAGCCCGAGCCGGTGGCCGTAGGCTGAGCCGAGCCGAGACGGCGCGATAGTTCCGCGCACGAGATCTGCTCGCCCAAGCCGATGGCAATAGGCTGAGCGGGTGAAGAACAGCGCTGCGAGCGTGGGGGACGCGCCCGCCGGGGCGACGTGGCAGCCGCACCGGCTGCTGCTGGCCGTGGTGGTGGGCGGCGTCTCGTTCGCCGCGGTGCTGCTCACTACGCTCTTCGCCGACCACTACGACGACGCCTTCATCACCTACGTCTTCGCCCGCAACTGGGCGGCCGGGCACGGCATCGTCTGGGTTCCCGGTGACCGGCCGCTCTATGCCGCCACCTCGCTCACCTACACGGCGCTGCTCGCGGCGGCGGCACGAGTCGGCCTCGACCTGCCGACGACGAGCTCCGTCCTCGGCGCGCTCGGCTGGGCGGCGGCGAACGGGTTGCTGGTGGTGCTCCTCCGCCACCGCCTCGGCGCGTTGGGCGCGTTCGGCGCCGGCATGCTGTCGGCCGTATCGACGCTGCCGGCGCGGCTGTCGATGGGGATGGAGAGCGGCGTCTTCGCGGCGCTCGTCTTCCTGGCGCTGACGCTGCAGCAGGAGGGCCGGCGGACCGCCGCGAGTGTGGCGGCGGCGATCGCAACGCTGACGCGGCCGGAGGGGCTGCTGCTCTTCCCACTGCTCGCCGCCGACGCGTTGCTGCGAGCGCGCGGCGAGCCGTGGCGTCGCCGCTGGCGCGCGACTGCGCTCGCTCTCGCTCCCGGAGTCACGCCGCTCGGTGTCGCGGCCGTTGCCCTCGCAACGTACTTCGGCAGCTTCGTGCCGCATTCGTTGCGCGCCAAGCTCGGCTTCGGCTGCGAGATCTCGGGGTGCTTCTCGCTCGCGGGACTTGCGGCGCTGCTGGCACCACACGCCGGTGTTCCCTACACGTACGTCCTCCTCACCCTCGCGGCCGCCGGCGGCCTGCTCGCCCTGGCAGTTCCGCGGCACGCGCTGCTCTTCGCGTGGACGGAGCTCGCGCTGGTCGCTTTCATCGCCGGCCACGCTCCCAACTCGCCCTGGTACTACGCGCCGCTGGTGCCGGGGCTGTTCGCCGCGGCGGCCGCGGTCGTGGTGCTTGCCGGCCGCCGCCGTTGGCCGCTGCCCGCGTTGCGCGCGGCGCTGCTCGCCGCGCTCGTCGCCGTCAATGCCTTCGGCACCGCGCGCCTGCTGCGCGACGACTTCCTCGGCCGCCAGACGATATGGAACGGCGAGAAGCGCGAGCTCGCCGCGGCAGTGCGCGCCGACATGGCGCGGCGGGGGACAAAGCGCGCGCACGTGCTCGCCTTCGAGGTCGGCTACCTCGGCTACGTCGTTCCCGGCCGCGTCGACGACCTGCTCGGCATCGTCTCCCCCGGCCTGCAGCCCTGCCTGCGCGGCGAGGACGGCGAGGCCGTGCTGACGAAGCTCCGCCCCGACTACGTGGTGTTGGTGGACAACCCGCACTACCTCGGCACCGGCTGCATCCAGCGCACCGCCGCCCTCGCGCGCGACTACGTCCCGATTCACTCGCTGACGCGGCAGTTCGGCGACCACTACGTGGTCCACGCGCGGCGCCGCGTACCTCATTGACTCCTACCTCATTGACCCGACTGGAGCTGGTCCGTATACTCCGGCCAGTTCCTATGGTTTCGCGGCATAGCTCGCGCCCCGTGCAGCTGGTCGGCCGGCGCCTCCGCCGTCTGCGCAAGGACCGGCGGCTGTCGCTCGAGGATCTCGCCGCCACGGCCGGCATCCACGAGGCCGATCTGGTCCGGCTCGAGAAGGGGGAATACCGGGCCAGCCTCGACGTCTTGTTCCGTATCCTGGGAGCCCTCGAAATCGACGGCCAGGCGTTCTTCGCCGAGGAGGCGAAGGAAGGTCCGGAGGCCGGCGACAGACACGCCATTCGCGAGCTGTGAGCTCTTGGTCGAGGAGGGGTTGGCTGTGAACGACGACATCGCCGCGGCGGTCTACGAGCGGGAGTGGCAGGCAGCGGAGACCGCCAAGGAGGCGGGGCGTCTGGAGGAGGCCTTCGAGGGCTACGTGGCCGCCTTCGCGGCCGCCGAGCAGCTGGGCGATCAGGAGCTCCTCGACCGCGCCTTCTGCAACCGCGCGGCGCTGGGCATCGCGCTCGGCCGTGGCGAGGACCCGGTGCCGCGGCTGTGCACCATCCTGCTGCGCAACCGCTCGCGCTCGATCGGTTTCCTCGCCGCCAACACCATCGCCCGCGCCTGCGAGCTGCGCCGCGACTATCCCAAGGGACTCTTCTACGCCCGCATCGCCCGCGACCACGCCGATGCCGTCGCCCGCCCCGAGTGGCTGGCCACGGCGAGCAACCAGATCGGCAACCTGCTGCTCGCCGAGAGCTACTTCGAGGACGCCGCGGCGAGCTACCGGCAGGCGCTGGCGCTGATTCCCGAGACCGACAGCTCGCGCCAGCTCGTCTTCGAGGCCAACCTCGGCTACTGCGAGCTGGTGCTCGGCCGCCACAAGAGCGGCCTCGCGCTG
>DATNCU010000394.1:0-3713 GCA_035607145.1 Thermoanaerobaculia bacterium | reverse complement strand
GTCGTGCTCGAGCCACTGTCGCCGACGGACCTCGTCCAGCTTCTCGAGCGCGCCCTTACCGAAGACGAGCGCGGACTCGGCGGCCGCGGGCTCATCGCCGAAGCCGACGCGCTCGCCACCATCGCACAGCTCGCCTCCGGCGACGCGAGACGGGCACTCAACCTCCTCGAGATGGCCGCCGCCGAAGCGCCTGCACCAGACGGCGAGCCGGACGTGGCGCGCACGATCACCGCCACCGACGTCACCCGCATCGCGCAGCGCAAAGTGCTGCTCTACGACAAGTCGGGCGAGGAGCACTTCAACCTCATCTCCGCGCTCCACAAGTCGCTGCGCGAGAGCGACGCCGACGCCGCCCTCTACTGGCTCGCCCGCATGCTCGCCGCCGGCGAAGACCTGCGCTACATCGCCCGCCGCCTAGTCCGCTTCGCCAGCGAAGACGTCGGCCTCGCCGACCCGCAAGCGCTGCCCCAGACCCTAGCCGCCTGGGACTCCTACAGCGCCTCGGCACCCCCGAAGGCGAGCTCGCGATCGCGCAAGCCACGCTCTACCTCGCGCTGGCGCCAAAGAGCAACGCCGTCTACCGCGCCTACGGCGACGCCCGCCGCACCGTCGAAGAACGCCCCGCCGACCCGGTGCCCAAGGTCATCCGCAACGCCCCCACCAAGCTCATGGATCGCCTCGGCTACGGCGAAGGCTACGTCTACGCCCACGACACCGAGGAAGGCGTCGGCGGCCTAGACTGCCTCCCCGAAACCCTCGCCGGCACCACCTTCTACCACCCCACCGACCGCGGCTTCGAGGCCGAGCTCTCAAAGCGCCTAGCCCAGTTCGACGAGCTACGCCGCCGAGCCGCCGAACGCCTCAACCGCGACGACTGATCGCTCTCCACCGACCGGCGGTTGCGCTCGGCGGCGCCACCTGGGGCGCGCCGAGGGGAGGGCTCCCAGCGGCGCGCAGCGTCCTCGCGAGCACCGATGGGATACCCCTCGGCAGGCGGGCCCCCACCGGTGGCGCCGCCGAATGCGCAACCGCCTCGCAGCCGCGGCGCCCCGCTGACGTGCCCGCTAGGCCGCGGCGATCTCGCCGACCAGCGCCTCGGTGAACTCGGTGGTCGTGGCGGTGCCGCCGAGATCGCGGGTCAAGAGCCCGCGCTCCGACACCACTTTCCCGATAGCGCCCTCGATCCGCGCCGCCGCTTCTTCGTTCCCGAGGTACTGCAGCATCAGCACGGCGCTCCGGATCAACGCCAGAGGGTTGGCAAGGTTCCGCCCGGCGATGTCGGGAGCGCTGCCATGCACCGCCTCGAACACCGCCGCCTTCTCCCCGATGTTCGCCCCCGGCACAACTCCCAGCCCCCCAACCAGCCCCGCCACCAGATCCGAAACGATGTCCCCGTACAAGTTCTCGCACAACAACACGTCGTACCGGTGCGGGTTGACCACGAGCTGCATACACATGTTGTCGACGATCTTGTCGTCGGAGACGAGGTCCGGGTACTCGGCACCCACCGCGCGGCAGCAATCGAGGAACAGCCCATCCGAGAGCTTCATGATGTTGGCCTTGTGCACCGTCGTCACCCGCTTGCGCCCCTGCTTCTTGGCGTATTCGAAAGCGAAGCGGGCGATGCGCGTCGAGGCGACGGCGCTGATGATCTTGAGGCTCTCCATCACCCCCGGCACCACCTCGTGCTCGATGCCGCTGTAGAGACCTTCGGTGTTCTCGCGCACGACGACGAGGTCGACGTTCTCGAAGCGCGCCGGCACGCCGGCGAGCGAGCGCACCGGGCGCAGGTTGGCGTAGAGCACCAGCGACTTGCGCAGCGCGACATTGACGGAGCGGAAGCCCTTGCCCACCGGCGTGGCGATCGGCCCCTTCAAGGCGACGCCGTTGCGCAGGATCGAGTCGAGCACCTCCTGCGGCAGCGGGTCGCCGTGGAGGGCGAGCGCCTCGCTGCCGGCACTGTGGCGCTCCCACTCGAGGTCGGCGCCGGCGGCCTCGAGCACGCGCACGGTGGCCGCGGTGACCTCGGGGCCGATGCCGTCCCCAGGAATTAGCGTGATCGTTCGCGTCATAGGGCGCGAATCATCGCATGGCGCTCGCCAGCGTTCTGGACCCCCCTCTCCCCGCCGAGGGGAGAGGGGGCAGGGGGGCGAGGGGTGGCAGACTAATCCAGCGCCCGCAGCTCGGTGAGCTTCGCCACCACGTCCCGGTAGTTGCTGTTGATGCCGTAGAGCTCGACGAAGGTCTTGCGCGCCGCCGCCTCGTCGCCCATCTGCAGATAGACGTTGCCCATGTCGTAGAGCAGCGACAGCGTCGTCTCCTCGCGCAGGTCGGGGGCGGTGAGGCCGCGCTGGTACCACTTGACGGCCAGCTCGGGCAGCCCCTTCTCGAGGAACGAGACGCCCAGCATCGAGCAGCAGTCGACGAGGTGGATGGGGTCCTTGGAGGCGAGCTGGAACTCGCCGATCGCCTCGTCGAGCAGGCCCATCTCGCGGTAGGCGATGCCGAGGTTGTAGTGGGTGTCGTAGTCCTCGGGCGAGAGGTTCTCGGCGACGCCCTTCTTGAAACCCTCGACGATCTCCTCGAGCGTCGGCTCCTCGCTCTGGGCGAGGATCTCGCCGCCCATCTTGCCCTCCTCGACGCCCAGCTCCTCCTCGAGCTCGGCCGCGAGGTCGAAGAACTCGTCCTCGTCGTCGAAGAGGCGGTCGGGGCCCGCCGCGGCTGCCGCCTTGGGCTCCTCGCGCAGCCAGTCCATGCCGGTGTCGTCGAGATCGGGCATCGTCGACGGGTGGCGCTCCTCGGGCAGGACGATGTCGGGGAGCTCTTCCTCGAACCCTTCGGCGTCGTAGTGGCCGCTCGGCGGCGGCGCGAGTTGCGCCGGCGGCGGCACCAGCGGCGGCAGCACCGTCGGCACGTGCGCGGGCGGCGCGGCGGCAGCGGGTGGAGGTCCGGCGGCGGCTGCGGGCGGCGCTGGTGCCGCCGGCGCGGCGGGCTGCGGAGGTGGCGCGACGGGGAACGGCACCACCGGCGCGCTGGGAGGCGGCGCCGCGGCGGCGGGCGGGGCTGCGGGCCGTGCCGGCGCGGGCGGCGGCGGCGCGGGCGTCGTTGGCTTCGCCTTCGCCGGCCGCTGGAAGTCCGAGGCGATGGCGGCGAGCGCGTCGTCGATCGCGGCCTGCTTCTTGTCCGCCTTCTTCGGCGCCGCGGGGCGTGGAGCCGGCGCCGGCGTCGTCACCTCGAGCGACTTGATGAGCTGGGAGACGCGGTCCTCCTGCGCCGAGCGGATGGGGGCCACCGTCTCGCCGGAGAGCGTCATGCCGGCGCGCGCGAGCTTCGCCTGCACGCGGTCCCAGACGTCGCTCGCCTTCTTGGCCTCGACCGCCGTGCGTAGCCGCCGCACTGCAGTCTCGACGCGCCCGACGTCGCCGCCGCGCAGGTGCAGGTCGACGAGCAGCTGCAGCGCGTCGAGGTGGTGCGGCTCGCGGGTCAGCACCTGGTCGAGCCGCTCGAGCGCCTTCTCTTCGAGGTTGTACTTGGCGAAGACCTCGGCCTCGGCGAGCAGGTCCTGGACCCGCGGCTCCTCCGGCGGCGCGGCGGGGGGCGGTGGTGCCGGCGGCGGGGCCGCGGCCCGCGGCGCCGGCAGCGGCGTCGCGGCACGCGGAGCGGCGGGCGCCGGTTCCGCCCAGGCCTCCGGCTCCTCGAGCTCCAGCTCGAAG
>DATNCU010000378.1:0-4848 GCA_035607145.1 Thermoanaerobaculia bacterium | reverse complement strand
CGAAGACCGACGCGCTGGCAGATGACCTCGATGGCGACGGCATGCCCTCGCCCGGCGACGTCATCGCCTACACGATCGCCGTGCACAACGGCGGCAACACCAGCGCCACCGGCGTCCGTCTGCTCGACGAGGTGCCGGCGCACGCCACGCTGGTGGCGGGCTCGGTGACGACGACCCTCGGCAGCGTGGTGAGCGAGCTGCCGGTCGACGTCGCCATCGGCGAGCTGGCCGCGGATGGCGAGGCGGTCGTCACCTTCCGCGTCGCGGTCGACGATCCGCTGCCCGCGGGCGTGAGGCAGCTGGTCAACCAGGGGCGGGTGGAAAGCGCGCAGCTCGCAGCGCTGCTCACCGACGACCCCGACGTCGGCGGCGCGGCCGACCCCACCGTGACGCCCTTGGTGGCCGCGTCGGTGTTGGTGGTCACCAAGCGCGACCTGCTGGCGAGCGACGCCGACGGTGACGGCGTGCCCTCGGCCGGCGACCAGCTCCTCTATCAGCTGCGCATCGACAACACCGGCAACACCGCGGGCAGCGCGCTGTTGCTCGAGGACCCGCTGCCGGCGCAGACGGCGCTCGTCGCCGGCAGCCTGCAGACCTCGCAGGGAGTGGCGACGCCGGGCGACCCGGTGCGCGTGAGCCTGGGCGCGCTGCCGGCGGGCGCCGTCGCCACCGTCAGCTTCCGCGTCGAGATCGCCGATCCGTTCGGCGGTGCGGTGTCGATCGCCAACCAGGCGACGGTGACGAGCGCCGAGCTGCCGCCAGTGCCGAGCGACGATCCCGACACGCCCGAGCTCGGCGACCCGACGTCGACCGGCATCGGCAACCTGATCTTCCGCGACGGCTTCGAGAGCGGCGACCTGCTGAGGTGGTCGGGCCGGTCGAACGGCTCGGGGAACGGAGCGGGAGCGGCGGTGGCGGCATCAGGCGCGCGGGCGCGGGCGATCGCGGACGTGGGGTCGATGGACTCGGTGGAGCCGACGGGCGCATTGCCGACGGACGTGGCTGTGCCCGCGGGCGAGCGTCGAAGTGGCGAATCGCGCCGGCTGCCGAGGATCTCGATCGCCGACGTCGAGACCGGCGAGGGCGGCGAGGCGCGGTTCGTCGTGAGCCTCGACGCACCGAGCGAGCGAACGGTCGCGGTCGACTTCGCGACGACGGACGGCTCGGCGGTCGCCGGCGAGGACTACCGCACGGCGGCCGGCCGCATCGTCTTCGCGCCCGGCGCCACGGAGCGCACCGTCGCGGTCGCCTTGGTCGACGACGGGATCCTCGAGCCGGCGGTGGAGCGCTTCACGGCGAGGTTGTCGCACCCGGTGGGCGGCGTCCTGGCCGACGGCGTCGGCGAGGCCGCAATTCGCGACGACGAGCTCTGCGCGGGTCCGAACCTGTTTGCTGGCGGCGCAGCGCGCGAGCAGGAAGTCGACCTGTCGCCGTTCGCCGAGTCGATCGACGGCGAGGGGCAGTCGTTCGCGCTGGAGCTGTTCATCACTGCGAGCGGTGCGGCTCCGAATGCTGAGGCGCAGGTGTCCGTCGAATACCTCGACAGTGCCGGCGCGGTATTGGACCGCTGGGACACCGGCATCGACCGCGCCGTTCGAGGCCGGCAGCACGTGCGCGACGTCCATGCGGCGCCGGCTGGCGCGCGCCGGGCGCGGCTGCGGTTGGTTGTGGAGGGCGCGTCGGGCGCTGCCGACGTGCGGTTCGAGGCGATCTCCTTCCGGCCGCTGCGGATGGCCGTGCTCACGCTGGCCGATGCAGCGGTGTCCGAAGGCCGCGCCGGCAAGGAGAGCGCGGCGACGTTCCGCTTCACGGCGAGCTGCCCCTACTTCCACGACGTGGCCCTGGAGTACGCGACCGCGGACGGCACGGCCACGGCGACCGACGACTACCGCTCGACGAGCGGCACCGTCGAGCTGAGTGCCGGCGACGTCGAAGCTGCCGTGAGCGTGCCGGTGCGCGGCGACGACCGTGATGAGGCGCACGAGACCTTCCGCCTCGAGAGCCGCGAGGTGGGCAACAGCGGCGCCGTGCTGCTCCGGCCGGCGGCGGGCGCGGTGATCGCCAACGACGACTTCTGCCCGCGGACGCCGAGCCAGTGGTTGGCCGATCGCAGTGGGTGGCCGGCGGAGCGACTCACGGTCGGGAAGGCAGAGCTCGACGCGCGCGAGTTGGTCGATGTCCTCTCCTCAGCCGGAGACGACGTGGCGAGCCTGCTGGCGCGACAGGTGATCGCGGTGAAGCTCGACCTGCTGGCGGGGTCTGATCCAGCGATTGCCGCGACGGTGGAGGAGGCCGACATGCTGCTCACCGCGCATCCGCCGGGCAGCGATCCGCGCGCCGCCGCGGCGGAGCGAGCGCGAGCGCTCGCCACGCGGCTGAGCGAATACAACGGGCACTGCGAGAGGGCGGTCGATGGGCAGTGATGGGATGACGGCTCGCCTGGCAACGATGATGGGCTGGAGCCTGGCGCTCCTCGTGTCGGCAATGGTGAGCGCGAGTGCGACGGCGCCGCCGGCGGCCGCACCGCCGCCTGCGACGCGCACCGCAATCCCGCCTGCGACGACGGGCGCGCGGCCACCCACGCAGAGCGAGCGTTTCACCGCGCCCGTGGAGCGCGAGCCGACGCCGCAGGAGCGCATCCTCGCGCGGATCGCGTCAGGCGCCGATGCGCGGCAAGCGTGGAGCGAGCTCGGCACGGCGGCCTCCGGTCCCGGCGTGCTGCCGCCGCGCAGCGACCTTGCGAGCCAGTTCGCCGACGAGCTGGCCGCGGTGCGCGCCAGCGCCCGAACCGCCGCGCACTCCGCTGGCGATCCGCTCGCCGCGGCGCTCGACGGCCTCGCCGCCGAGGACCTGCTCGTCGAGGCGCACTTCACCGACATCGAGGCGCGCCTTGCCGCGCTGCCGGCCTCCGATGCGCTGCGCGAACGCCTCGTGGTTGCGCAGGCCCGCTATCGCGCTCATCGTGATGCGCTCTTCGCACCGGTGGGCGGCGTCGTCGCGTGGCGCGAGCGTCAGCCCGACGCGGAGCCGCCTGCGGCCGCGCGCTCGGCGCTCGCGGCAAAGCTCGTCGAGGACAAAGGTCCAATAGTGCCGACACTGCGCAGCCACCTGCTGCCGTTCGGCCCGGCGAGCCTGGCGCCTCGCGCACCGGTCACCACCCCCGTCGTTGTGCCCTCGTATGTCGGGCCGGCTTCGCCGGTGGTCGCCGCCGACCTCGCCGCGGCGCCGCTCTCACCGCTCTCGCAGCCGATCGTGCAGCAAGCGGCGGCGCTCGGCTACGACGTCGTCAAGGTGTTCGAGTTCGTGCGCAACCAGGTGCGCACCGAGTGGTACGCCGGCGCCATGAAGGGCGCCGAGACGACGCTGCTCCAGCGCGCCGGCAACGACGTCGACCAGGCGACCCTGCTGGTCGCACTGCTGCGCGCGAGCCGCACTCCGGCCCGCTTCGTGCGCGGGGTCGTCGAGCTGCCCCTCGAAGCGGTCGCCGGCGACCTCGGCCTGCGCGACACCAGCCGCGTGCCGGCGGCGCTGCGCGCGGCCGGCGTCGCCTACACGCCGGTCATCCGAGGCGGCCGCGTGGCGGCGGTGCAGGTCGAGCACACCTGGGTGAGCGCCTACGTCCCCTACACCAACTACCGCGGCGTGGTGGTCGACCGCTCGGGCGAGACCTGGCTGCCGCTGGCGCCGGCGCTCAAGTCCTCGACGTGGGTGCAGCCGACCGGCGTGCTGCGCCTGATGCATTACGACTCCACGGCGGGCGTCGCCGCTTACCTCGCCGCGCCGCAGGCCGTCGAGCCGCTCGCCGTGCTGCGCCAGCAGATCGAGCACTACCTCGCGACGCAAGGCGGGCTCGGCTACGAGGCGCAGCTCGCGAAGCAGACGATCGTCGCCAGCGAGCTCGGCATGCTCCCTAGCACGCTGCCGGCCGATGTCGTCGCCGTCACCGGCGAAAGCGCGCAGCTGCCGAGCTCGTCGATCCAGCGGCTGCGCATCGTGGCGCGGGCGGGCACCGCCGAGACCGACGCCGCCATCCTCGACGTGACGCTGCCGGTGGCCGACCTCGCCGGCCGTCGCGTGACGTTCTCCTACCTGCCGGCCACCATCGACGACCAGAACGCGGTGAACAGCTGGGGCGGCCTCGACGCGGTGCCGGCCTACCTCGTGCGGCTGCGCCCGCAGCTCAAGGTCGCCGGCCGCTCGGTGGCGGTGGCGCCGGGCAGCCTCGAGATGGGGCGGCCGCACCGTCTCGAGCTGCGCCTGCTGGCGCCGGGCGGTGACGACGCGGTGAGCCAGACGGTCATCGCCGGCGCTTACCACGCCATTGGCGTCAGCGCGCAGCTCGCGGTCGCCGGCGCCGACGACGCAGGCCTTGCCGACACCGAGCAGCAGGCCGCCTCGCTCCTCGCCGGGCTCGCCGTCACCTACGCGCGGCGCTGCGGCGCCGCCGAGGAGGAGCTCGCGAGCCTCGCCGACGTGGTGGTGGTGCGGCCGCAGCCGGCGCTCGCGCTGGTCACCGACGCGGTGGCGCTGGAGACGCTGTTCGACTTGCCGTACCGGCTCGCGTGGCAGGGCGTCACCCTCGACTCCGCGCTACGCGTCGCCGAGCCCGTCGACCGCGGCGCCGGCGCGGGCGCGGCGGACTGGACGCGGCTCGCCGGCCTCGAGGCCTCGGCGCTCGAGCGCTTCGTCTTCGAGGACCAGCTGCAGGTGCACGGCGTCTCCGCCGACAGCGGCCTCGGCGCCGCCCGCGCCGCCGGGCAGACGGTCTACTCGATCGACGGCGCCAACAGCGCCCAGCTGCTGCCGCAGCTTGCCCACCCCGCCGCGGTGGTGGCCGAGATCGCCGAG
>DATNCU010000373.1:0-4518 GCA_035607145.1 Thermoanaerobaculia bacterium | reverse complement strand
CGCCTATCCCCATCTGCTCAGTCTGGCGTACCGGCTCTTCGGGGTGGGGACGACGACGGCGTTCGTGCTGAACGCCATCGCGATGGCGGTGACCGTCTGCTTGCTCTACCTGCTCGTGTTCATCCTGTTCTCGGATCGCCTCGCCGCGTTCTTCGCGGCACTCCTCCTGGCCCTCCCACCCGAGCAGCTCGTGTGGTCCGCATCGGCGGCCGTCGAGCCCTCCGCCGCCCTGGCGTGCGTCGCGGCACTCCTGGCCGCCGCGTGCTTCGTCCGATCGAGAAGCACGGCGTCGCTCGCCGGCGTCGCGCTCGCGTCGGCACGCGAGGCGCCGCGGTTGACGGCGCTGCTCGGGCGCGCCGGCAGGGTCTCGGAGATGACGCGCTCGACTTCCTCCGCGCGCCGCGAGGCGAGCAGATACGGCCGCCGGCCGCTGAGCAGCTCGTAGAGGATGACGCCGAGGGAGTAGACGTCGCTCGCCGTCGTCACCGGCTCGCCGCGCACCTGCTCGGGGCTCGCGTACTCGGGGGTCATCGGCAGCGCGCCGAGCACGGTAGGGTCGCGCGCTTCCGCCGGCCCTTCGGCCCGCAGCAGCTTGGCGATGCCGAAGTCGAGCAGCTTGGGCGTGCCGTCGGCGGTGACCAGGATGTTGGCGGGCTTCAAGTCGCGGTGGACGACGAGGTGCTGGTGCGCGTATTGCACCGCCTGGCACACCTTCTCGAACAGCCGCACGCGGTCGGCGGTGGAGATGGTGAAGCGGTCGCAGGCGGTGAGCAGGTCCTCGCCCTCGACGTGCTCCATGACGAAGTAGGGGACGCCGTCCTCGGTGGTGCCGCCGTCGTAGAGGCGGGCGATGTAGGGGTGGACGAGCCCGGCGAGGATCTGCCGCTCGGCGACGAAGCGCCGCAGCAGGTGCTCGTCGGCCATGCCGGGGCGCACCAGCTTGATCGCCACCTCCTGCGTGAAGGTGCCGTCGCTGCGCCGCGCCAGGTAGACGGCGCCCATGCCGCCGTGACCGATCTCGCGCAGGATTTCGTAGGCGCCGATGCGCGTGCGCGGGGGTGCGGCCGGCGGTGCGGCGCTGCCGCCGCCCGTCGTCGTCTGTTGCGGCCAGGTGATCTCGTGCAGCGCGCCCGCCTCGAGGAACTCGCCCGCGTCCTCGGAGGAGCGCAGCAGCGACTCCACCTCGCGGCGCAGCTCGGGCTCCTCGGTGCAAGCGTTGCGCAGAAAGGCGGAGCGCTGGCGGACGGGCAGCTGGCCGGCGACGTCGAAGAGGACGCGGACCCGCCGCCACTGCTCCGGCGTCACTGGATCTCCCGTTGGTCCGGATCTAGCTCTCGGGCCTCAGGACGGCGGACCGCCGCCCAGCTCGCGGAAGAGCCAGGCCTTGGCCGAGTGCCAGTCGCGCTTGACCGTCGCCGGCGACGAGCGCACCACCTCGGCGGTCTCCTCGACGGTGAGGCCGCCGAAGAAGCGCAGCTCGACGATGCGCGCCTGGTCGGCGTCGAGCGTCTCGAGCTTGCCGAGCGCGTCGTCGAGGTCGATCAAGTCGACGCTCGGCGGCTCGATGCCGGTGTCGACGTCCTCGACGGCGAGGTGGGGCACCAGGCCGCCGCGCTTGGCGGCGCGCCGGCTGCGCGCGTGGTCGACGAGCACGCGCCGCATCATGCCGGCGGCGACGGCGAAGAACTGCGCGCGGCTCTGCCAGTTGGCGCGCCGCTGGTCGATGAGCTTGAGATAGGTCTCGTGCACGACGGCGGTGGGTTGCAGCGTGTGGCCGCGGCGCTCGCGACGCAGCTGGCGGTCGGCAAGGCGATGCAGCTGGTCGTAGACCAGCGGCAGCAGCCTGTCCAGCGCCTCGCGGTCGCCGCCCTGCCAACGCAGCAGCAGCGCGGTCACCTCGTCGCTACCGGCGTCGGCCTGGAGGTCGTCGCTCATCTTCGGTTCGTTCGTCCGCCTGGTTCCTAGCTTAGGGGCGCGTCCGGGGGGTGTCAAAGCAGGGCGTGACAGGTTCCACATTCCTTCGCCTCCTCGTTCCGCGTCGTTTCTTCGCGAAGAGCCCCGCAAACCTGACATCGGTCACGAGCCGCACGCGCGGACAGCTGTCCGGGCCGCACGCGGACAGCTGTCCGGATGCGCCTCGCGCTCAGCGGCGCGAGTCGCTGTAAGGTGCTGACCGGTAATGGATTCCGCGAACGGCGCGCGCTGGCATCCCCGTTGCGATGGCACCCTCCGACGAATGAGGAGCAGCCGTTGATCCGCGACACATCCAGCATGGACCGACCCGTCGACGAGGCGCCGCGCAACCGGCGGCGCTGGCTCATCGGCGCGGCCGCCGCGGTCGTCGCGCTGCTCGGCGCCACCACCATCCCGGGCATCGTGCGCTGGGCCGCGTCGGAGCGGGCGGTGGACGCGAGCGGGCTGCGCTTCGGCACCGTGACGCGCGGCGACCTGGTGCGCGAGGTGGCGGTGGACGGCAGCGTCGTCGCCGCCTTCCGCCCGACGCTCACCAGCCCGGCGCGCGGCGTCGTCCGCGTCCAGGTGCAGGCGGGGCAGACGGTCGGGCGCGACCAGGTGCTGGTGCGCGTCGAGAGCCCCGAGGTCGACAGCCGTCTCGCGCAGGAGCGCTCGGCGCTGCTCTCGGCGCAGAGCGACCTGCAGCGCCAGCGCATCCTCGCCCGCCAGGACCGCCTGCAGCGCCAGCAGGGCATCGCCCTCCTCGGCGTGCAGCTCGAGGCGGCGAAGCGGGCGATGGACCGCGCCGAGCGCACCAAGCAGATGGGCATCCTCAACGACGTCGACTACGAGAAGGCGCAGGACGAGGTGAAGCTCGCCGCCATGCGCTTCGAGTCGGCCAAGCAGGAGGCCGGGCTCGCCGGCGAGACGCTCGCCTTCGAGGTGAAGAACCGCGAGTCGCAGGTGGAGCAGCAGCGGCTGGTGATGATCGACCTCGAGCGGCAGGTGGCGGCGCTCTCGGTCAAGGCGCCGTTCGCCGGCCTCGTCTCGCGCGTCGCCGTCGCCGCTGGCGACTCGGTGACCGAAGGTCAGCCGCTGGTGGGCGTCGTCGACCTCTCGCGTCTGGAGCTCGAGGTGTGGGTGCCGGAGAGCTACGCGCCCGACATCAAGCCCGGCACGCCGGCGGTGATCACCATCGAGGCGCGCGACTGGCCGGGCGAGGTGACGAGCCTGTCGCCCGAGGTGCAAGGGAGCCGCGTGCGCGGCATCGTCGGCTTCAAGGGCGGCATGCCTGCCGGGCTCAAGCAGAACCAGCGCGTCTCCGCCACGCTGGTCCTGGAGACGCGGCACAACGTGCTCAAGGTGCCGCGCGGGCCCTTCCTCGAAGCGCTCGGCGAGCGCGGCGCCTACGTGGTCGACGACGACGTCGCCGAGCTGCGGCCGATCGAGGTGGGCAGCGTCAGCGTCAGCGAGGTGGAGATCGCCGCCGGCCTCAAGGCCGGCGACCAGATCGTGCTTTCCGACCCTTCCCCGTTCCAGGGCGCCAAGCGCGTCCTGTTGCAGCGATGAACCCGAACCGAGGAGCAGACGAACGATGATCCGCATGAAGAACGTCTCGAAGGTCTACCGCACCGAGCACGTGGAGACGCACGCGCTGTCGAGCTTCACCGTCGACATCGCGGCGGGGGAGTTCGTCGCCATCATGGGCCCGTCGGGCTCGGGCAAGACGACCTTCCTCAACATCGCCGGCCTGCTCGACACCTTCGACCAGGGCACCTACTGGCTCGACGGCCAGGACGTCTCGCGCCTCTCCGACCGCCAGATGTCGAAGCTGCGCAACGAGAAGATCGGCTTCATCTTCCAGAGCTTCAACTTGATCCCCGACCTCGACGTCTTCGACAACGTCGACGTGCCGCTGCGATACCGCGGCCTGCCCGCCAAGCGCCGGCGCGAGCTGATCGAGGAGGCGCTGGCCGTCGTCGGCCTCACCGCCCGGCTCAAGCACTACCCGGCGCAGCTCTCCGGCGGCCAGCAGCAGCGCGTGGCGGTGGCCCGTGCCCTCGTCGGCACGCCGCGGCTGATCCTCGCCGACGAGCCCACCGGCAACCTCGACTCGGCGATGGCCAACGAGATCCTCGACCTGCTCGAGCGCATCAACGGCGCCGGCACGACGGTGGTCATGGTCACCCACGACCCCGAGCTCGCCACCCGCGCGCCGCGCCAGATCCACGTCCTCGACGGCCGCATGCTCGACCTCGCGGCCGAGGCGGCGACGCCGCTGTTCCGGCCTGGTTCGACCGTGGGCAGCGGAGCGGTCGGCCAGCCGGCATTCGGAAGGTAGACCGCCATGCTCGCCTACCACCTGCGCATCGCCGCCAAGAGCCTGCGCCGCACGCCGATCCTCTCGGTGCTGCTGATCGCCGGCATCGCGCTGGGCATCGCCGTCTCGACGGCCTTCGTCGCCGCCTACCACACGATGGCGAAGGACCCCATCCCGGAGAAGAGCGGCAGGCTCTTCTACGTCACCCTCGACTCGTGGAACCCCAAGCGGCCGTGGGACGACGA
>DATNCU010000356.1:0-2672 GCA_035607145.1 Thermoanaerobaculia bacterium | reverse complement strand
GCGTCGTCGAGCGAGAGCTGGATGGCGTTGTCGGCCACCGGCACGTCGCTCGGCGGCAGGTCGGGGTTGGGGAGCGTGGAGACGGTGTTGTCGGCAGCGGCGGTCGTCGACTCGGACGCCGGTGCCGGGGTCGGGGTCGGCTCTGCCATCGCATCCTGCGCGCCCGCGCGACCCGTGAGGATCAGCGTCAGGGCCGCGGCGGCCAGCAGCGCCCCCAGCAAGGTTGCCTTGTGGGCGGCGCGGTTCGTGTTCTCTTCCCTCACACACATCGCCGCCGTGCCGGCGAGCCCGGAGCTCTGCATCTCGATCTCCTTATCTGCCTTCCAGATGCGGTCGGTAGTCGTCGTCGGGACCGGAAACGGGACCTATCCTGCCGCTCTCTACGCCAGCCGCGCCAGAATGTTTCCAGTCCGGCAACAGCTCCCCAGCATAGTGACAGGCCGCGAGGCCGGCGCCAACCGGCAGCAGAGACGGCCCATCGGTGGCGCAACGCGGCCGTGCGATCGGACATCGCGGGTGGAATCGGCAGCCGGACGGTGGCGCCGCCGGGCTCGGCGGCTCGCCAGCGAGCACGGCGCGCGGACGGTGTCCGGGATCGGGCACCGGCACCGACTCGAGCAGGCTCACCGTGTACGGATGCTGCGGCCGCGCCAGCACCTCAGCGCAGGGGCCGAGCTCGACGATCTTGCCGAGGTACATCACGGCGATGCGGTCGGCGAGCTGCTCGACGAGCGCCAAGTCGTGGGCGATGAAGAGCATCGCCAGGCCGAGCCGCGCCTGCAGCTCGGCAAGGAGGTTGACGATCTGGGCGCGGATCGAGACGTCGAGCGCCGACACCGGCTCGTCGGCGATCACCAGCCGCGGGCCGGTGGCGAGGGCGCGGGCGATGCCCACCCGCTGCCGCTGGCCGCCCGAGAGCTCGTGCGGGTAGCGGGTGGCGATCTCAGCCGAGAGGCCAACGAGGTGCAGCAGCTCGGCGACGCGCGCGCGCTGCTCCGTGCGCGGCGCCAAGCGGTGCACGGCGATCGGCTCGCGCACCGCTTCGCCGACGCGGAGGCGGGGGTTGAGCGAGCTCCACGGATCCTGGAACACCACCTGGATCTCGCGCCGCTTGCGGCGCAGGGCGGCGCCGCGGAGCGCCAGCAGGTCCTCGCCGTCGAACCTGACAGTGCCGGAGTCGGGCTCGACGAGACGGGCGATCGAGCGGCCGAGCGTCGTCTTGCCGCTCCCCGACTCCCCCACCAGCGCCACGCACTCGCCGGCGAAGACGTCGAGGTCGACGCCATCGACGGCGCGCACGGCGCCGACCGCGCGTTGCAGAGCGCCGCGGCGGATGGGGAAGTGCTTCACCAGCCCGCGGACGGAGAGCAGCGGCGACTGCGGCTGCGCGGTCGGCGGCGCGCTCACGGAGTCGGCGTCCCTTCCACGCTGAGGCTCGCCGGCACGTCGCGCGCCTCGTCGACACGTTCCACGATGCGCACCTCGGGATCGTGCAGGAAGCAGCGCGCGGTCGCGCCGTTTGCGAGCCGGTACAACGGCGGATGTCGCTCGCGGCAGACAGGCATGACGAACGCGCAGCGCGGGTTGAAGGCGCAGCCGTGCGGGCGCAGCCGCGGGTCGGGCACCTGGCCGGGGATGGTCGGCAACTTGCCACGCGGCGCCGGGTGACCGAGCCGCGGCACGGCGGCGAGGAGGCCGCGCGTGTAGGGGTGCGCCGGCGCCGCGAACAGCGTCGTCGTCGCCGCCTCCTCCACTACCTCGCCGCAGTACATCACCGTGACGCGGTCGCAGGTCGCGGCCACCACGGCGAGGTCGTGCGTGACGAGCAGGATACCGAGATTCAAGCGATCGCGGAGCGAGAGCAGCAGCTCGAGCACCTGCGCCTGGAGGGTGACGTCGAGCGCCGTCGTCGGCTCGTCGGCGAGCAGCAGCCGCGGCTCCGCTGCGAGCGCCAGCGCGATCATCACCCGCTGCCGCTGGCCGCCGGAGAGCTGATGCGGGTAGGCGTCGAGCCGGCGCCGCGGCTCCGGCACGGCGACGAGCGCCAGCAGCTCCTCGGCGCGCTTGCGCGCGGCGGCGCGCGAGGTCGAGCGGTGGGCGCGGATCGTCTCGACCAGCTGGTAGCCGACGGTGAACACCGGGTCGAGGGCGGCGGCGGGCTCCTGGAAGACCATGCCGATGGCGCCGCCGCGCACGTGCCGCAGCTCGCGCTCGGGGAGCGACAGCAGCTCGACGCCGGCCGCGTCGCCGCGCCCGTGCAGCTTCACGCTGCCGCCAGTGATGCGCCCGGGCTCCGGCACCAGCCGCAGCACGGCGAGCGCCGTCATCGTCTTGCCCGAGCCCGACTCTCCCACCAGCCCGACCACCTCGCCGGCGCCCACGGAGAGCGACGCCCCGCGCACCACCTCCGCCCAGCCGTCGCCGCTGGGAAACGCGATCGACAGGCGGTCCACGGTGAGGAGCGGCTGCCGCTCCGGCGCCGCCCTCGGCCCCACCGCGCCGGCTGGTTGCGCGGCCACGGGCGTCAGGCCGGCGCCAGAGACCTGAGCCACTGGATGGTGAGCGCCACGCCGTAGCCGGTAGCGCCGCGGTCGCCCTCCTCGCCGCCGATGTAGGCGGGGCCGGCGATGTCGAGGTGCGCCCAGCGCTTCACGTCGCCGACGAAGTGCGAG
>DATNCU010000347.1:0-6927 GCA_035607145.1 Thermoanaerobaculia bacterium | reverse complement strand
GTTCGAGTTCCTCGACTGCACCAACGGGCACCAGATCCGCGAGGTGCTGCACCGCCACCGGGTCGACACCATCTACCACCTCGCGGCGCTGCTGTCGGCGACGTCGGAGGAGAAGCCGCACGTCGCCTGGGACATCAACATGGGCGGCCTCTACGGCATCCTCGAGGTGGCGCGGCAGAACCGCTGCGCCGTCTTCTTCCCCAGCTCGATCGGCGCCTTCGGCCCCACCACCCCGCCCGACTCGACTCCGCAGGACACCATCCAGCGGCCGACGACGATGTACGGCGTCACCAAGGTGGCGGGCGAGCTGCTCTGCGACTACTACCACCGCCGCTTCGGCGTCGACACGCGTGGCCTGCGCTTCCCCGGGCTCATCTCGTACGTCGCCCCGCCCGGCGGCGGCACTACCGACTACGCGGTGGAGATCTTCTACGAGGCGATCCGCCACGGCCGCTACACCTGCTTCCTCGGCCCCGACACGCGGCTCGACATGATGTACATGCCGGACGCGCTCGCGGCGTTGGTGGCGCTGATGGAGGTCGACCCCTCGCGGCTCGAGCACCGCAACGCCTTCAACGTCACGGCGATGAACTTCACCCCCGAGGAGCTGGCGGCGGAGATCCGCAAGCACGTGCCGGCCTTCACCATCGACTACCGCATCGACCCGGTCAAGCAGTCGATCGCCGACTCCTGGCCGAACTCGCTCGACGACTCGGCGGCGCGGCGCGAGTGGGAGTGGTCGCCGCGCTACGACCTGCCGGCGATGACCACCGACATGCTCGCCAAGCTCGAGACCAAGCTGCTCGGCGGGCCGGCACGGAGCTGACGATGCCGCAAGACCAGCTGCTGCAGGTGCTCGACGGCGAGCTCGCCGACCTCCACGCCAAGGGCACGGCAAAGGGCGCCGAAGCCGTGGTGACCAAGGTGATCCCCGCCAGCGGCAGCCGCGGCCCGCGCTTTCACCTCGCCGGTCATGGCGCCACCGAGTTCCTGCGCATGAACTCCAACAGCTACCTCGGTATGGGCTTCGAGCCGCGGGTGATCGCCGCCGAGGAGCGCGCCGCGCAGGCCTACGGCAGCGGCCCCGGCGCCGTGCGCTTCATCAGCGGCACCTACGACGTCCACGTCGAGCTCGAGCGCCGCCTCGCCGCCTTCCACGGCCGCGAGGCGGGGATGATCTTCAGCTCCGCCTACGCCACCGTGCTGTCGGTGATCGTGCCGCTGGTCACCGATCAGACGGCGCTCATCAGCGACGCGCTCAACCACAACTGCATCATCAACGCCATGCGCCTGGCGCGGCCGGCGCGCAAGGAGGTCTACCGTCACAACGACGTCGACGAGCTCGAGCGCCAGCTCGTCGCCTGCGCCGGCTCCTGCCGCCGCGCGGTGGTGGTGACCGACGGCATCTTCTCGATGCGTGGCGACCACGCGCCGCTCGCCGAGATCGTGGCGGTGGTGAAGAAGCACGACGGCCTCTACCCCGAGAACGCGGTGCTGGTGGTCGACGACAGCCACGGCGTCGGAGCCTTCGGCAACACGGGACGCGGCACCGAGGAGTTCACCGAGTGCGGCCCCGTCGACGTGCTCGTCGGCACCCTGGGCAAGGCGTTCGGCGTCAACGGCGGCTACGTGGTGGGGAGCGCCACCCTGCTCACCTACCTGCGGGAGAAGTCGCCGATGTACATCTACTCGAACCCGATCACGCCGGCCGAGGCGGCGGCGGCCTTGGCGGCGCTCGACATCCTCGACAGCGACCGCGGCCGCAAGCTGCTCGCCCATCTGCGGACGATGACCCAGCGCTTCGAGCAGGGCCTGCTCCACCTCGGCTTCGACACCATCCCCGGCGCCCACCCGGTGGTACCGCTCATGGTGCGCGACACCGCGCGCACCACCGCGCTGGTGCGGCACCTCAAGGACCACGGCGTCCTCGCTACCGGGCTCAACTACCCGGTGGTGCCCAAGGGCGACGAGGAGATCCGCTTCCAGGTCAACGCGGACCACACCGAGGGCGACATCGACTTCGCCCTCGGCGTGCTGGCGAGCTTCCGCGGCTAGCTAGCGCGGGACGAGGTTGGTCTCGACCGCGCCCAGGCCGTCGGTGGCCTGGTTGAAGTACTCCACCCAGCGCGAGCGGAAGCGCTCCATCTTCTCGACCGAGCCCGGCTGCGGCGCCTCGCCTGCCTTGGTGACTAGGATGAAGGCCATGCGGAACGTCTTCTGCGCCGTCGCGCTGGAGGGCAAGCGCGGCCCCTCGGCGCGGATGATGTCGTTGATGCTGAGGTTCTCGCGGGAGCCGCGCATGATGGTGCCGATGGCCGGCGCCGCGCTGGGGTCGACGTTGCTGCCGCCGACGTAGAACATGTCGGGCACGTCGCTCGCCGGCAGCAGCCCCATCACGTAGAGGTCGAGCGGGCTGAAGCCGTCAGTGGCGGCGACGGTGGTGAAGCTGCCGTCGCCGTTGTCGCGGATGTTGGTGCCTTCCATGTCCGAGCCGCCGCGCGGGCCGTCGCCGTCGGAGTCGAAGTTGAAGTTCCAGTGCGACAGCGAGCGGCCGAGCAGGGCCGGGTTGTTGGCGTCGTGGACGCGCAGGAAGGCGAGCCAGCGGTGGCCGGTCTCCTGGCCGAGCACGTCCATCGTCGAGTTGGTGCCGAGGAAGGTCTCGTCGGGGTTGCTGCGGTACTTCGACAGCGAGCCCATCTGCACGAAGCTGCGCAAGCGGCCGTGGCTGCCCGCGTCGCGCGAGGCGTCGAAGATCTGCTGGCCGATGCCCTTGACCTCGTTCTTGATGCCGAACTCGTAGGCGAAGGCGCCGCCGCCGAGCAGGGTCTGCGGGAAGTCGAGCCACACCACCAGGTGATCGTAGTCGTCGGCGAAGCCGGTGAAGAACATGTTGGCGATCGCCAGGTCGTCGATGCCCGAGCGGGTGGCGAACTGCTCGGCCACCGCACCGCTGACGGTCACCGGCAGCTCCGCCTGGTAGTCGAGCAGCTTGAACGGACCGCCGTCGCCGGGAGCGATGCCGACCACCGCTTCCTCCGCCTCGAGGTCGGCGAAAGCGAAGGTGATGCGGCCGTTCTTCTCGAGCGTCGCCGAGAAGGTGGAGAGCAGGGCGGTGCCGAACTGCGGCAGCCGGTACCAGGTGACCACCACCGCGGTCTTGCCGCTGCTGACGAAGACGCCGGCGTCGTCGGCGGCGGTCTCGGGGTTCAGATCGACGAAGAACGGCGCGATGCGCGGCGGACCGTTGAGGAAGCGCTGCACGCTGCGCTCGGTGGAGGCGGGGTCGGGCGTGCTGAAGGTGATGTTGCCGTCCGAGTGGACGAGCATGCTTCCGTACTTCTTACCGAAGAAGGGGAACTTGAAGCCCTTGGGGAAGCTCACGGCGCGGACGTCGTCGTCGCCGAGGGGGAGCTTGCTGCCGGCCGGCGGACTGGCGACGGCGACCGCGGCGGCAGCGATGGTGTACCCGTTCTTGCCCTTGGCGGTGAAGCGGATGCCGCCGCCCGCGACGTCGACCGGGTTGGGCCGCGTCAGCAGGGTGCCGTCGTCGGTGAGTACGGCGATGTCGCCGATCTGCTGGGTGGCGGCGGTGCCGAAGGCCTTGTCGTCGCGGCCGTGGTCGGGGCGGTCCCCCTCACGCAAGACGCGCCGCTCGTGCTCGTCGTGCACGCCGAGGGCGACGGCGAGGGTGCCGCGAGTGGTGCCGCACCAGTGGTCGTCGTCGCCGTCGAGACGGGCGAAGGCGGGGGGCGCGGCGGCGAGGAGAACGAGCAGCAGGGCGAACCAGCGCTTCGATGGCATCATCGGCTTCCTTGTCGACATCGGGGTGAATGAAGAAGGTTGAATGGAGAAATGCGTGGTCAGCATAGCAGACGCACCGCAAGGCGATCGCCCCACGACGGGCTCGCCACGGCTGAGCGGTTGGAGATGAGGACGGCAGAGTAGAGATGGCGACGGCAGAGGACCCTTCGCGGCGACGGCGCATCCTGGCGTTGGTGGCGGTGGCCGAGCTGTTCGGAATGTCGGTGTGGTTCACCGCCAGCGCCGTCGCCGAGCCGCTGCGGCTGCGCTGGGGGCTCGCGCCGGCCGAGGCGGCATGGCTCACCAGCGCCGTGCAGCTCGGCTTCGTCGTCGGCACGGCGCTGGTGGCGCTGCTCAACGTCGCCGACCTGGTGCCCGAGCGCGCGCTGGTGGCGGTGTCGGCGCTCGGCGCCGCCGCCGCCAACGGCGCACTGCTCGTGGCACCAGGGTTCGGCGCGGCGGTGGCGACGCGGTTTGCGACCGGACTCTTCATCGCCGGTGTGTACCCGCCGGCGATGAAGATGGTCTCCACCTGGTTCCGCAGCGGCCGCGGCCTCGCCATCGGCACGCTCGTCGGCGCGTTGACCGTGGGCAAGGCGGCGCCCTATCTCGTCAAGGCGCTCGAGGGCGCCTCGGTCGAGGCGGTGGTGCTCAGCGCCTCCGCGGCGGCTGTCGTGGGCGCGGCCCTCATCGCCTTCGGCTATCGACCAGGACCGTTCGCCTTCCCGCGCCGTCGATTCTCGTGGCACCTCGCCGGGAGTCTGCTGCGCCACCGCGAGACCACCCTCGCCATCGGCGGCTACCTCGGCCACATGTGGGAGCTCTACGCGATGTGGGCCTGGGTGCCGGTGTTCCTCGCCGCGTCGCTCACGGCGCGCGGCGTCGCCCCGCATCCAGCGGCCGACTGGCTCGCCTTCGGCGCCATCGCCAGCGGCGGCCTCGGCTGCATTTGGGGCGGCTGGGCTGCCGACCGCGAAGGCCGCGAGCGCGTCGTCCAGCAGGCGCTCCTCGCCTCCGGCCTCTGCTGCCTCGCCGTCGGCTTCGCCTTCGGCGCGCCGCCATGGGTGGTTGCCCTGCTCACCTGGACCTGGGGCTTCTTCGTCGTCGCCGACTCGGCGCAGTTCTCGGCGCTCGTCACCGAGGTGGCTCCGCAAGACGCCGTCGGCACCGCGCTCACGCTCCAGACGTCGATGGGCTTCCTGCTCACGATGGTGACGCTGCAGCTGGTGCCGAAGCTCGCCGAAGTCAGCGGCTGGCGTTGGGCGTTTCCCATCCTGGCTCTAGGGCCGGCGGCGGGGATCTGGGCCATCCGCAAGCTGGCGAAGCAACGGCAGCGTCCATCCGCGCCAGGGCTAGTCTGAATTCAGGATGACGCAGATCGCCATACACGGCGTCGAAGTACCGCTCAGCCTCGAGGTGGGCAAGGCGCTACGTCTCACCGACGATGAGCTGTTCGAGCTCTGCGCTCGCAACAGCGAGCTGCGCATCGAGCGCACCGCGCAGGGAGACCTGATCGTGATGACGCCCGCCGCTCCCGAGAGCAGCCATCGCTCGCTGGCGATCGCAGCAGCGCTCTATGACTGGGCCCGGCGGGACGGCACGGGGCTGGCGTTCGACTCCTCGGGCGGGTTCATCCTTCCGAACGGCGCCATGCGTGCTCCCGACGCGTCGTGGGTGCGCCGCGATCGGCTCGCCGGCCTCTCCGCCGAGACCAAGAAGCGCTTCCTTCCGCTCTGCCCCGACTTCGTCGTCGAGATCCGTTCTCCTTCCGACTCGCTCGCCGTTCAGCAGGAGAAGCTGCAGGAGTATCTCGATTCGGGAGCTCGACTCGGTTGGCTGGTCGATCCCGATGCACGACGGCTCCACGTCGACCGCCCCGATCGACCCGTCGAGGTCCTCGAGGATCCGAGAAGCATCACCGGCGATCCCGAGCTGCCGGGCTTCACGCTCGACCTCGAAGCGGTCTGGGCGCCGCTCTGACCGGCATCAGCTGCGGCCGAACGCGAAGCGGCCGCCCCGCTTGAGCCAGGGCGGCCGTTTGTCGCCACGGCGACGAAGCGCCGGGCGCTCACCCTACTTGGGGGCGCCGTTACCGGTCGCCAGCGTCTGCCCCTGCAGGAACCTGGCGAGGAAGACGTCGCCCAGGCCCGCGCTGCCGCCAACGGCAATGTCGGGGACGAGCTTCATCTTGTTCTCCGACAGCGTGGTGGCGAGCTGCATGGCGGTGTAGCCGCCGGCGCCCACCGCTTCGACGCCGAGCTTGTACGACTCGGCGCGGGCGACACCGACGATGCGGGTGGCTTCCGCCTCGGCCCCGGCGCGCATGCGCACCGCGGCGGCTTCGGCTTCGGCGCGCTGGCGCAGCGCGCCGGCCTCGCCCTTGGCCGACTCGACGTTGGCGGTCGCCTGGCGCTCGGCGATGCGCACCTGCTGCTCGCTGCGCACGACCTCGGCCTGGAGGTTGGCCACCGCCGTCTCGCGCTCGAGCTCCTGGCGGCGCATCTGCGCCTCGCGCTGCGCCTCGAAGGTGTGGCGCAGCTCGTCGGCGATCTTCCTGTCGGTCTGCGTCTTCATCAGCTCCGCCGGCGGCACGATGTCGCCGATCAAGGTGTCGATGCACTCGACGTCGTAGGCCTCGACGGCGTCCTTGATGGACTCGAAGGCCTGGCGCTGGCGCTCGCTCCTCGCCGAGAGGAACTCGAGCACCGTCACCTCCTGCGCCGAGTTGCGGAAGTAGTTGGCCACCGTCGGCTGCAGCACGTGGTCGACGAGGTTCTGCATCGAGCCGACGCGCGAGATCACACGCGGCGCGTTGCGCATGCCGAGGTGGATGATCTGCGACACGTCGAGCGAGAAGGCGAAGCCGTCCTTGCTGCGCACGGTGATCGGCGACAGCCGCTGGTCGTACTGGTGCGCCTCGGTGCGCGTCGCCCAGTTGAGGACGATGTTGGTGGTGGGCACGAGCTCCACCTTCATCACCCGGCTGTTGAGCGGGTGCTTGCCGGGCAGCAGCGGCTCGATCCACACACCCTTCCTGCCGCGGTCGACGAGGTCGCCGTGGGTGAAGTCGGCGCCCGACAGGTCGACGTGCTCGTCGCCGACGTAGCTCACCACCACGCCGACGTA
>DATNCU010000343.1:0-4117 GCA_035607145.1 Thermoanaerobaculia bacterium | reverse complement strand
GGTGGAACCCTACTCCTGAAGAAAACTTGCGGCTGTGACATAAAAATCATCAGCGCCCCCTCAGGCGCGCCCCCAACCTCGCGATCCCTCGCGGTCAGGCGCGAGCGTCGACCGCCGCAGCGACGGCGGCGAGCAGCCGAGCGGCAACGGCCGGCCCGCGCCGCTCGTCGTCCGCCGAGGCGTCGTAAGCGGTGAGCGACACTGCCGCGATCTCTATCCGCTCGCCGGCCGCCGCAATGGCGGCGGTGACCTCGTCGACGGTGAGCCCACCGTCGCAGGCGTAGAGGTTGGCGCGCAGCTCGGCAGGGTCGATGACGTCGAGGTCGAGGTGCAGGTAGAGGCGATCGGCGCGCCGGGCGAGCGCGTCGAGCGCTACGGGCAGCGCGGCGGGGTCGGCGCGGAGGTCCGGCGGTGCCAGCCAGGCGACATCGCTGTTCGATAAGCCCTCACGCTCGACGTCGTCGAGGGCGCGGGCGCCAAGGAGGACGACGCGCTCCTCCGCCACCGGCGTGAAGCCGTCGAACCGGCGGGACACGCCCGCCCACGCGCGGCCGGCGAGCGTGGCGAGACAAGTGCCGTCGAAGAAGCCCGACGGCGAGCTCTCCGGCGTGTTGAAGTCGGCGTGCGCGTCCAGCCACAGCACGCCGACGCGTGGCGGCAGGGCCGCGGCCGCGCCGAGCGCCGCGTAGCCGCAGTTGCCGGAGAGGACGACCGGCAGCCGCCCGGCCTCGCGGGCCGCAGCGACCTCGCGCCGCACCTCGTGCTGCAAGGCGACCACCGCCGCGACCTCGTGGAAGAAACGATCGGGCAGCCGCACCCGCCGGACCTCGACGTCGTGCCCGGCGCTCGCCAAGGCCGGCGGCAGCGTCGCGGACAGCTCGAGCGGCCCGCTTCCCATCCGCTCGCCAAAGCGGCCGCAGTCGTAGGGAACTTCGATCAACGAGATCCGCATCGCCACTCCCCGCTCAGCCCGGCCAGGTCATCAACCGCGCCGGGTCGCCGCCGCGCTCGCGCACCCAGGCGTCGATGAGCGTGCGCGCGATGCTGAAGGCCGGCGGCACCGGCGGCAGCTCCTCGAGCGCGCACCAGTGCGCCTCGGCGATCTCCGCCGGGTCGACGCGCAGCTCGCCGCCCGCGTGCTCGGCGGTGAAACCGATCATCAGCGAGTCGGGGAACGGCCACGGCTGGCTGCCGAAGTAGCGCACCTCGCCGAGCTCGATGCCCACCTCTTCGCGGATCTCGCGGCGCACCGCCTCCTCGAGCGTCTCGCCTGGCTCCACGAACCCCGCGAGCGTGCTGTAGAGCCCGGGCGGCAGGTGGTTGCCGCGGCCGAGCAGCACGCGGTCGCCGCGCCGCACCAGCACGATGATCGCCGGCGAGATGCGCGGAAAGCTGGTGAGCTCGCAGTGCGGGCAACGGCGCGCCAGCTCGTCCGGCAGCTCCTCGTTGGCGGTGCCGCAGCGCCCGCAGAAGCGGTGCGTGCGTCCCCACTCGACGACGTGCAGCGCGCGCAATGCGAGCCGCACCTCGTCGGCGGGCAGCACCGGCAGCAGGCTGCGCACCTCGCGCAGCGAGCAGCCGGCGGGCAGCGCTGTGCCGGACGGCAAGTCGACGACCCGCAGGTCGCGCGCGTCCGGAAGGCCGAGCGCGAAGTGCGGCAGGTCAGCGAGCGGCAGCTCGTCACCGCCGAGCGCGGCGACGGCAGGCCGGCCGCCGTCGTCGCGGACGACAAGACGGCGGCGCTCGAAGGCGAGCACACGCGACGACGACGACGGCAACTCGCTCACCGCGGAAGCATCGCACAGCGAGCGTCGGCGCCGCGGCCGACTGCGGGCTCTGCACCGTGTTCTATCCTCACGGAGCAACGCGCGAACACTCATGGCGACCTGCTCGCACCTCGAGACCATTCATTACTCGACGCCCACCTCGGGCCGGCGGGTTTGCGAGGACTGCGTGAAGATCGGCGGCTCCTGGGTCCACCTGCGGATGTGTCTCGAGTGCGGGCACGTGGGCTGCTGCGACTCCTCGCCGAACCGCCACGCCACCCGCCACTTCCACGACACCCGCCACGCACTGGTGCGATCGATCGAGCCCGGCGAGCGCTGGATCTGGTGCTACGTCGATGAGCTGATGCCGGGCGAGCTGCCGGACTGAGATTGGTCCGCTACGCCGCGGCGGCCACCGGGGCCGCGGATGGTGATAGGAAAGGCGCATGCGCCGCCCTTCTTTCGCTTCTTTCGTCCCGCTCGCTGCTCTAGTTGCGCTCGCCGCATTCGCCGCCGCACCTGCCCGCGCCGAGCACCCCACCATCGAGCGCGCCGAGCGCGCCATCGCCGCAGGGCGAGTGGTGCCGTCGCGTGACGTCGGGCCCATCCTGCAGGCCCTGCGCCGCTCGCGCGACGTCGAAGAGCGGCGCGCGCTGGTCGACGCCATCGCCGACCTCGGCGAGACCGAGGGCGATGCTCCCAACGCCGTCAAGACCTACCTCCTCGAGGAGGCGCCGCCGGTGCTGCTCGAGGTGGCGAAAGACGGCAACGACCCCTTCCTCCAGGGCGACGCCATCTCCGCCCTGCGCGGCATGGCGGTGCCGCGCGCCGTGCTCGAGCAGGCGGCGGCGATCGCCGAGGCCGACCCCAACGACTTCGTCAAGAGCCGCGGCGAGATCCTGCGCAACTGGATCAAGAGCCTGCCCGCCGAGGACGAGTCGACCACCCAGCGCCCGGTGGAGACGGCGAACGCCAAGGCCGCCCTCGCCTACCTCGACAAGCTCGGCGTCAGCGTCAGCACCCAGGCGCTGCGCGATGCCGCCCGCGACGGCAACCCCGAGATCGTCAAGGCGCTCCTCGACGCCGGCGTTGCTCCCGATACCGGCGTCAAGAACCTCGACGACACGCCGCTGTACCTCGCCACCCGCATCGGCTGCAGCAACCAGAAGGGCGAGACCGACTGGCTGGTCGACACCGTCCGCCACCTCGTGACCGCCGGCGCCGACGTCACCATCGAGGACGACAACCACAACACCGCCCTCCTCTTCGCCGCCGAGGAGTGCGGCCCGCGCATCATCGGCCTGCTCGTCGAGGGTGGCGCCAAGGTCAACGCCCGCAACGGCTCCGGCCTCACCCCGCTCGGCTTCGCCTTTATGGGCAACCACCTCGACAACGCCGAGATCCTCATCGCCAAGGGCGCCCGCCTCACCGCCGACGAGCGCAACATGGTCAAGAGCTTCGCCACCAGCCCGCGGGCGCGAGGCCTCCTCGACAAGGCGAACAAGAAGTAGCGGGAAAGCCTCGCCGGCCGCCGCCGCGCTTGAGCCGCGGGCCGCAATGACCGGTCTTCGCCGGTTCTTGCGCTGAGTCTTCTCAGGAGGACTCCACCATGTTCCTGAGACTCGTGCTCTATGCCTCGCTGGCTTGGATGGCGTTCGGTCCATCGGGCGCGCACACGATCGCCGCCAAGGGCTGCCATATCGACCCCAATGGCGGAACCTGCCCGAGCGGCGCGGCCGCGGGTGGTTCGGAGACCGTCGACCGCGGCGGCATGATCGATCCCAACGGCGGCTCGTAGGCCGGCCAGTCGAGCCGTGGCCCGGAGGCGCTCGCGCGGGCGCCTCCGGATGCCCCTTCCCGCGCTAGAGTCGGCGGCATGGAAGCCACTGCCGTCATCTGGCACCGCGGGCGCCTGGTGCCGTGGCAGGACGCCACGGTGCACGTGCTCGCGCACGCGCTGCACTACGGCTCGTCGGTGTTCGAGGGCATCCGCGCCTACGACACGCCGGCGCACGGCACGGTGATCTTCCGCCTCGCCGCGCACCTGCGGCGGCTGTTCGACTCGGCGCGCATCTACCGCATGGACGTGCCGCACGCCGAGGCGGACCTCCGCACCGCCTGCTGGGAGTTGCTGCGCGAGAACGGGCTCGCCGCCGCCTACATCCGGCCGCTGGTCTACCGCGGGTTCGGCTCGTTGGGAGTCGGCGCCATCGACAAGTGCCCGGTCGAAGTGGCGGTGGCGGCCTACCGATGGGCGTCGTTCTTGGGCGCCGAGGCGGCGGAGCGCGGCGTCGACGTCGGCGTCTCCTCTTGGCGCCGCGTGGCGCCCGACACCCTGCCGGCGATGGCCA